>CAMOZD010000043.1 GCA_946630645.1 uncultured Lachnospiraceae bacterium | reverse complement strand
GACCCACTGTGGTGGGCAGGCCCAAGTCTTCCCTGCAGTATCTGATAGTGTCCAGGGTATCCAGGGCGGCCATTGGATTAGCGCCTGCTGTCGTCACCAGACCGTCTACGATTATCTGGCTTCTGCGGATACCAAGGGCATCTGACTTAGCCAGGATCTTTCGGATAATCTCCTTTTTCTCCTCACCGTCCCCGGGCAGACCCTGGTCTGAGAGAGGAAGAAGAATGAACATGGCCCCGTATTTTTTTGCCAAGGGCAGCAGTCTTTCTATCTTGTATTGCTCCAGGGAAATGGAGTTGATCAGCGCTCTTCCGGGATAGTGGAGCAGGGCCGCCTCCATAACTTCCACGTAGCTTGTATCTATGCAAAGAGGCAGGCTGGAAACCATGGTTACCTTGTCAATGGCTTTGAGCATAGCCTCCTTCTCATCGATTCCATTGGTGCCCATATTAATGTCAAGGATATGGGCTCCCATCTCTTCCTGCTCTTCTGCCATCTCTTCCACTATCTGGAATCTTCCGGCCCTGAGCTCTGCCTGCAGCTTCTTTTTGCCAGTAGGGTTAATCCTCTCTCCGATTACCAGGAAAGGACCGTCCAGGAGAATCTCCTGGCTTTTTCTTTCTGAGGCCAGCATCATGGGATGCCGGTTGTCTGCCTCTTTGACAGTCATGCCCCTGACCGAACGGGCCAGCAGCTGGATATGATCAGGGCTGGTGCCGCAGCATCCACCCAGGAAGGCAGCGCCGGCCTCGACAAAGGCGGGTCCGTAGGAGGCAAATTCCTCCGGAGCCATGGGGTAGACTGTCTCCCCATTAATCAGGACAGGAAGGCCTGCATTGGGTTTGGCAAGAATGGGGACGTCAGCGTATTCCTTCATCTGCTTCACAACGGCAAGCATCTCCCGGGGGCCCGTGGAACAATTCACTCCGATCACATCGGTACCTATACTCTGCAGTACCACCACTGCCGTCACCGGGTCCGTGCCATAGAGAGTCCTGCCATCCTCCTGGAAGGTCAGGGATGCTATGACCGGCAGGTCACAGATTTCCTTGATGGCGAGCACTGCCGCCCTGGTCTCAGCCAGGCTCATCATGGTCTCAACCACAAAAAGGTCCACGCCGCCTTCCAGCAGATAGGACGCCTGTTCTTTATAAATATCAATCAGGTCTTCCAGTTCCATGGAACCTACAGGAGCAAGGGCAGATCCTGTCATAGTAAGGTCACCGGCGACCAGAGCCTTATCTCCTACTGCCTGCCGGGACAGGGCAGCCAGGTCGCGGTTTATCTGACCTATTTTATCCGCCAGTCCATATTCTGCCAGCTTGATCCGGTTGGCTGAGAAAGTGGGGGCATAGACGATATCTGATCCCGCCTCCACAAAGTCCTTCTGCAGCTTCAGCAAAACCTGGGGATGATCAAGAATCCACTGTTCCGGGCATACGCCCACAGGCATACCTGCCTTCTGCAGGTTGGAACCTGTGGCCCCGTCCAGGATCAGGGGACCTTCTTGTAAACGTTTGTAAAGGGCATCACGATTCATGAGCTCTCCTCCCAAAATATCTGTTTGATAAACAACTTATGTGAGACAAGTCTTAATATAGGGCTGGATCACATAGCTGAAACAGGCCAGCTTATATATTTTCTTAACAACTCTGGCCAAATCCCCATTGTTACGAAAAATCTTCATGGCACCGGAGCACCATGAAGATTAGTATATCATGTTCTTATATCAAATGTATTAAGACCTTTTTCCGATGGCCAAAACATCTATCCTAGATTTCGCTGACCCGGCCCTCGTATTCCAGGCGGAGCCTTCCTTTCATGTTGGAAGCGGCTGCCATCTTTCTCATACACCTCATCATGGACCGGTTGTCGTTCACACCGTACCGGTCAAGAATATCCACATATTTATCAATCAGCTTCATGGCATCCGGGTCGGAGAGATAGAAGGTCTGAATGATCTCCGTAATATTCTTCTGCTTGGATGTAGTATAATAAAGAAGCGTTATCTGAAGTGCCGTAAGCACCTGGTAAAGTTCTCTGTTATAATCAGAGATCCCAGATTTGAGAAAGGCAAAAAGGTCACTGAGCCTCATGGTATCGATATCGTCAATATGCATGTCGTAGGACTTGAGCCTGTTCTCCACATCGATATCCATGATCACGGAAGAAATCATCATAGCAGTCTGGACCGCATCCAGGTCATGCTCGCTGACTGCCGAGAGCACAGGAGCGTTATTACTCATCTGCAGGCAGTATATGAGGTCGCGTACCAGGGCGTTCTCGAAAAGTTTATCCTCCAGGGTCGGATCTATTAAGATCCTGAACTCCTTCTTGCCCGTGTCCATGGCCACAGGCTGGGATACCTGGTCCTTGTCTTCCGGATCCATCTCCAGGATTCTTACCGGATATACCAGCTTGCTCCCGATATCTTTGTAAATGGCTTCTGTTTTATCTGATAATGTTTTTCCCAATAATTCCATAGTATAATTACCCTAATCTCCCAAAATATTTTGTTCTTTTTCCAAGAAATAATAACAATTATTTTCACTAATCGACTTTTCTATTTTAGCAAAAGCTCTGTCGGTATGCAAGTCTTAATCCCTCTTCAATTGACTTTTCCTATTAAAATGCTATAGTTATAAATTATAAAAGTATTAAATATAAAGGAGAAGGCCTATGTCTCAAATAATCACAGGAACAACTGTTTTAACCGGTCTTTTAGGACGGCCGGTGGCCCACAGCATCTCTCCTCTGATGCACAATGAAAGCTTTCGTCTTCTGGACCTGGACTACCGCTATCTATGTTTTGATATTGGAACAGAGGAGCTGGAGGATGCGGTAAAGGGTCTCAGAACCCTGGGTGCCAGGGGCTGGAACCTGACCATGCCCTGCAAGAACCTCATGGGCAGCCTTTGTGACAACCTCTCCCCCGCCTCTGAGATCAGCGGAGCTGTGAATACTGTGGTCAATGACCAGGGTATCCTGACCGGCTACACCACAGACGGGACCGGCTATATGAAGTCGGCCCAGGTTCTGGGCTATCCCCTGCCCGGCAGGATTATGACCCTTTTAGGCGGAGGTGGTGCTGCTACTGCCATCCTGGTCCAGGCAGCCTTAGACGGGATGAAAGAGATCCGGGTATTTAATAACAAAGGGCGCAATTTCGACCGGCTGCAGATTATTGCAGCAAAACTCAATGACAGGACCAGCTGTAAGGTTACTGTCCATGACCTTCAGGACAAGGAGGCCCTTGTCTCCTCCATAGAGACAAGTTATATCCTTACCAACGCCACCAGCGTAGGTATGGCTCCCAATACGGATGCCTGCCTCATAGAGGACCCGGGCTGGCTCCGCCCTGACCTGGTCGTATCGGACGTCATCTATAACCCGGCCAAAACCAGGCTTTTGGAACTGGCTGAATCTGCAGGCTGTCCCTGCTTTAACGGCCTTTATATGCTTCTCTACCAGGGAGCTGCCGCCTTTGAGCTCTGGACCGGCCGGCCCATGCCAGTCGAAGAAATCAAGGCCCGGTTTTTTGATTAAATTAAAGCCAGCTGCTTTTACTTAAACAGCTTACTCTTAAAAAAATAAAAAACAAGGCCTGTACTCCATACGACCAAGGGATTAATCTGCGGATTCCTGTAATTTATGGAGTCCATAAGTCCCTGAGAAACATGACTTTTGCCGGCCTTGCCCGGTCAATCCCAACATAAATAAAGCTGTCCGGATTTGTGACGCAGCTGCACTATAAGCAGCGTCACAAATCCGGACATTTTTTATTTTCTTACAATTAATATTTCTAATTATTATTTCAAGCTGACAGGTCAGGTCAGATGACTGATAATCTCATTGGCAATCTGTCCTATATTTTTCCTGTCAGTGGATATGGTCAGATCGGCAGCCTTTTCATAGCGGGCCCGCCTTGCCTCCATCAGACTACGGATGTAGTCCACATTCATATTTCCATTTAAGAGGGGCCGGGAAGAACTCTTCTTCACCCTCTCATAAATGGATTCCGGACTGGCCGTAAGAAGAATGATCTTACCCATTTCCCTCATCATGGCCACATTCTCCGGCCTGATTACCGCTCCGCCTCCGCAGGAAATCACAGCGGGAGGACTGTTTTTCAGATCACGGATAAAGCAAGTCTCCAGATCCCTGAAATACTCTTCCCCATGAAGAGAAAATATCTCTGTGATAGGCATACCTTCAGCCTCTTCGATTGCCTGGTCCATCTCTATTTTCCGGGCAGAAAGCTTTTTTCTAAGCCGTTCCGACACAGAACTCTTCCCACAGCCCATGAAACCAATGAGAAACAGATGGCAGGGCAGCTTTCTTTTTGCAGCCTGCTTTGTACTTGCGTCATTCTTCCTATTCACCATATGTTCTATACCTCAAGTTCTGATTACTTATATCAAAAAATATGTAAACATCAATGGGAAGCTCATATTATACCTAACATTTTCCCTGTCGTCATTCTTCTGTCTCTTCTTCATCCTCTGTATTTATCTTATTCCTGCCGTAAAATACATCGGCTCTGCCGGAAATCTCATTATAGAAAACCGTCTCTGCCAGAGTCTTATAGGGAATGATAAAAAGGAAACCGATTCCCAGGGTCAGCATCCCCAGAAGATTCCAGCCCAGAAAACTTAATCTCAGAGCAAATAGCTGCCAGCGATGGCCGGCCATAATACGAAAGGAAGCCATAATAGACTCGGAAATAGTGTAGTCGGGCTTCTGCTCTATAATATAGGGTGTCATGGCACAGGAATAGTGGATGATAATTCCCGGAATAATGAAAAAGACCAGACCCATCAGGGTGAGAAATAACACTGCCATCCGGGCACAAATCATCTTCCACCACAGGTTCAGGTGGCCAGTCAGGAAGGAATAGCGCAGCCGCCTCCTGTCCAGAAGGGCCAGATTAAAACTGATATGCCCCAGTCTCACCACTCCACCTATGAAAAAATAAAAAATGGATATGGCGACTACACAGGTTAAAAGTACATAAAAATAACCGGGAACAAACTCCAGGATTAACATGAGAGCTGAAATCACGGCTACATATTCACATAAGGCTGGTATGGTCACGGAAAATGCACCCAGCCAGACTGCGATAATGCCTGCTACGATAGCCTTAGCCCACCTGCCCTTCAGGGATTCCCTGGCTATTCTTCGAAAAGTATAAGCACCCAGATTCATGATATAAGCCTCCAACTCCGGTCCAGCAGCTGGAACCGGATATTATTGATCTACAGCACAGAAGCCCCAAAAGGGCATAAACTCAAAAAGAAGCTGCCGCTGGTCCGGCAGCCTCTTTCATTCAATCAAACTTGTCCCTGACACCTATACATTCCACATCTCTTTCACACGGAGAAGTTCGTTCAGTGTCATATTCATGAATACATCATTCTGGGGAGCGTTGCTGAAAGCATTCGTCTCCTTGCGGTAAGCGATCTCTTTCTCCACATCTTCCATAGTGATCTCTTTTTCCTTCAGAATCTGTACCATCTCGTATCCTCTCATAATAAAAAACCTCCCACAAAACTATTCTTGTTTGATCTCAATCTGCGGGGACCTGAAACACCGGTCCCTCTTGTCCTATCTCATTATAAACGATTATTTTTGCTTTATCAACTGCAATCAGAAACTAGAGATTATGAATTCTTTGTTGATCCTTTTCCGATTCACCGGCACCGAAACCAATTTCATCGTACTGGGCCTTGGCCTGTTCCCAGGGAAGCACATCCCTTTCCTCCTTGAGGTAGGAAAGAATATCAGCGATACCCTCACCGGAGAAGGCACTGGTATAGAAGATCTTTTTACAGCCGGCGATACGCAGCCACTCCGCGGCCATCTCCGGCTCGGCGGCCCAATGGTCAATCTTGGTAACGATACCCACCACTTCTCTGTTACAGACAGGAGTGAGGTTAGGCGAATATAAGGAAAAAGGTTCCGTAGCATCCAGCAGCAGACCAATCACATCTGCCTCGGCAGTGAAAACCGCCAGGGCTGAAATCAGATTCTTGGTCTGCAGGTATTCACCGGGGGTGTCGATAATCACGTCATAATGGTTGACATACTGTGTTTTATAATAGGTGATGGTGTCACCGCGCATAGCCTGGGTCAGGGTTGTCTTCCCGGCTTCGCTTCTACCGATAAACATGATCTTTCTCATGCCTTATTCCGCGCCTTCCACTCTTCTAAACACTCAGGACAGCAGAACACCCGCGTGTTGCCATCGGCATCCTCAGCCCTCCTGACATTTTCATCATCCTCCCAGACATTATCATAGCAGTTATCACAGATGATCATACCTTCTGTCTCAGCGCTGACAAAGCTGTCAAACATCTGGTTGATCCCGTCAAGCTCCTTAAGGAGAGACTCAAAAGTTACTGATGACTGGTTTAAATCATTATTCTTTACATCTTTATTCTGCTTGGCCATCTAAAACCAGGTCCTTTCCAGATCACAAGATCCTTTTTTCAATAGTCCGGGTCCAGCCCCCGGCTCTGTGCCTGATTAAAAGTGTCAATCCATTGATATCATAATTTTAAAGGGAATACAACAATAGAATGGATTTTAACACAGAAAAAACTTTGCGCACATTTTCCGTGCGCAAAGTTTTCGGGGCTATATATGCATTCACTGTTTCAAGGAAATGCTTTTATAATTTCTTCTGCTGGGCCAGGCAGGCACAGGCTGCCAGGGACAGGTAGGCCTGCTCCTTGGAATCACTTCTGGATGTGATGGCAATCGGAATCTTGGCTCCAACAATGATACCACAGCTGTTGGCTCTTGCGTTCATCTGAAGGGCCTTGATCAAAAGGTTGCCGGACATAAGGTTAGGAACAACGATACCATCGAACTCGCCACAATATGGACAATCGTAATTCTTAAGACGGGCTGCTTCCTTGCTGACAATCAGGTCATAGGGAATCGGTCCCACCAGATTACAGTCGGCAATGGGCTCATCTTCATGATCTCTTACAATAGTCTGGGCCTCAACCGTATCCCTCATATGGAAGGAAGGCTTTTCAACCAGAGACAGAAGGGCGATATTAGGATGCTCCACTCCAAATACCTTAAGGGCCTTTACCATATTGGCAACGACAGCCTTCCTCTGCTGGATGGAAGGCTCAACCAGGATGGTTACATCAGAGATGGATAAAATCTTATCATAGTTAGGAATCTTTACCATAACCACATGGGTCATAATTCCCTCTTCCACCAGATGATTACTCTTGTTCAGGACGGGCATAAGGAAATCACGGGTCTGGGTGTTACCACGCATAAGAACATCCGCGCTGCCGGCAAGGATCATATCGATGGCATACTGAACAACGTTAACATCATTGGAAACCGGCTGGAGATCATAATTACGGTCAGCCAGTCCCAGGTTCTCCAGCATGGCCTTAATCTTCTTATAGTTACCGACAAGAATGGGCTCTACAAATCCATCTGCCTGGGCATCAAAAAGGCCCTGCAGGATATTCTCTACTTCTGCCCCGGCAACTACCACACGTACCGGTTTGCCAAGGGCCTTGGCCTGGTCAACGACCACATCAAAATCATGGGAATAATCTTCACTCATAAACTATACTCCTCGAATTAAAACTATAAACAGAGTCCGGGGCCGGCCCATTTAAGTCCGGCCGCACAGATAGACTCATTTTTCTTTGCATAAACTGATTATAATATAAGCTGGGAAAGTCGGCAAGCTTTAAGACGCTCTGAGATAAAAGTCAGGCATCCTTCCCGGCCTGCCGGGTCTCCTGGTCTCCTAGATCAGTCCTCCGAACTGCAGGAAAAGGGGGGCGAATACCAGAGATACAACCGTCATAAGCTTAATCAGAATATTGATGGAAGGACCTGACGTATCCTTGAAAGGATCACCTACCGTATCACCGACAACG
>CAMOZD010000042.1 GCA_946630645.1 uncultured Lachnospiraceae bacterium | reverse complement strand
GGGAGGAGATCCGGGCCATGTGCTTTCTGATGAAGGAGGCGGCGGCTGTTCTCAAGGAAAGAAGGAGAAAAAGAGGCTCCATCGATTTTGACTTTCCTGAATCCAAGGTCCTGGTAGACGACAAGGGTTATCCTATAGAGATCAAGCCCTACCAGCGTACCACAGCCACGGACCTGATTGAGGACTTTATGCTTCTGGCCAATGAGACGGTGGCGGAAGACTACTTCTGGCAGGAACTGCCCTTCCTCTACCGGGTTCATGAGACACCTGATCCGGAAAAAATCCGCAAGCTGGACACCTTCATCCATAATTTTGGTTATTACCTGAAGACGGGGAGGGACCAGTTTCATCCCAAGGAGATTCAGAAACTGCTTTTCTCCCTGGAGGGAGAGCCGGAGGAACCCCTGATCAGCAGACTGGCCCTCCGGTCCATGCAGAGGGCAAAATACAGCAGCCTGAATATCGGCCATTTCGGCCTTTCTGCCCATTATTACTGCCATTTCACCTCACCAATCCGCCGCTATCCGGACCTGCAGATCCACCGGATCATCAAGGAAAGCCTGGCAGGTAAGCTGAACGCCAAGCAGGTCAGTCATTATGAAGCCATCCTGGATGAGGTTGCTGACCAGAGTTCCCGCATGGAGAGACTGGCCCAGGAGGCAGAGCGGGAAGTGATTAAACTAAAAAAGGTGGAGTACATGGAACAGTTCCTGGGAAAGAGCTTTACCGGTGTCATTTCCGGAGTAACTTCCTGGGGCATCTATGTAGAGCTGGAGAATACGGTGGAGGGTATGATTCCCATGAGCGCCCTTCTGGACGACTACTATATTTTCGATGAAAATAATTATCAGATGGTGGGCCAGGACAGTGGCAGAGTATTTTCCCTGGGCCAGCCCATAGACGTTACCGTCTCCCGTGCAGATAAGATGACCAGGACCATTGATTTTATCCCCACCGAGTTCACAGACATCCCGGTTGAGGATTATATTACGGATATGGATGATCCTGAATCCGAGCGGCTTTTAGCCATGTACAGGAATTCCAGGGCAGGCTCCGGCAGGGATTCCGAAGAAAAGTAAAAATTCCAGGGAAAACATGATATAATATCCAGAGTCAGGTATAGGTATAAAAATCAGAGGGAGGACAGTCATGGCAAAATCACAGGGCATCAAGCTGATTGCCAATAATAAAAAGGCTTATCATGACTATTTTATCGATGAAAAATTTGAGGCAGGACTTGCCCTTCACGGTACGGAGGTCAAGTCCCTGCGCATGGGCAAATGCAGTATCAAGGAAGCCTTTGTCACCATTAACAGGGGTGAGGTCTTCATCAATCACATGCATATCAGCCCTTATGAAAAGGGAAATATCTTTAACAGAGACCCCTTGCGGACCCGTAAGCTGCTCCTTCATAAGTCGGAGATCAACAAGCTGGCAGGTCAGGTAAAGATGAAGGGATATACCATCATGCCCCTTAAGGTATATCTGAAAGGATCCCTGGTTAAGATTGAGATAGGTTTGGCCAGAGGAAAGAAGAGCTATGATAAAAGGCAGGATATCGCTAAGAAGGATGCCCAGAGAGAGGCGAGAAGAGAGTTCAAGATCCGCCAGTTCGACTAGGAACCGGGGAAAACCAAGGGAAAAGTTTTTTCTTGACTTCTTTGGGGAAAATACTATAATGTTAATACCGTGTTAATCACGTCTTAAGGGCTTGTACTGGTTTCGACGGGGATTTTGAACGCGGGGCAGCCATCCGTGGATTCTGGCACCACGTTAAAAGCTGGATCTAAATATAAACGCTGAAGATAATTTAGCATACGCTGCCTAGTTGCGGCTGTCGGCCTCAGTACACCCGCTGACTGAGAACCCGGCATCGATAAGGCGGGACCCTTGCCATCCTAAGCTTTGCAGGTGGTAAAGTATTATGAAGCTACTAAAGTGTGAAGTTTGTCTTTAGACGTTACATGGAGGGAATGTCAAAATAAAGACTGTGATGGGAGATACCGTGCGGAATAGATTTTCGGACAGGGGTTCGATTCCCCTCAGGTCCATTAAAAAACCACACTTTTGTGTGGTTTTTTTTGGACCTGGGAGGAATCGAACAAGGAGGGAGCAGGCGAAAGCCTGCGGAAGCGGGAAGGTCCAGTGGACCTTTACGCGCCGACGTGGCCTGAAAGGCGGCAAGAGCCGCCGGCGGGATTCCCCTCAGGTCCATTAAAAAACCACACTTTTGTGTGGTTTTTTTTTTTGGACCTGGGAGGAATCGAACAAGGAGGGAGCAGGCGAAAGCCTGCGGAAGCTTTTTTTATAATTCTATCCCATATTTACATTGCTCGCAGAGTGATATGGCAGGCAGGTCCGGGTAATCATTGCATTTGACTGACCAAAGACAGAGGTCCTGCAGGATGGGCACGATCTCCCGGCCCCGGTCAGACAGGCGGTATTCCACATGAGGAGGCTTTTCATTGAAGGATTTCCTCAGGACGATGTCATGCTTTATAAATTTTTTCAGGACATTGGACAAGGCCGTATCTGAAATGTCGCAAAGGATGCTCTTGAACTGGCCGAAGCGCAGGGATTCATTGTGGGCCAGGAGGCAGAGGATCCGGGTATCCCATTTGCCGCCAAAGATGGACTGGGTGTATTCAAAAGGACACATTTTTTCAGGAGGTATTTTTTTCTGGTACACTTTACTTCAGCCTTCCTTTTTACTAAAAAACTTTTGAGTATACTAATATACAAGGGCTTATTTTATAATGTAATTAATTATTATTTATCATTATAGCAAAGGCATTTTTTATGTTTGATGGAATAGAAAACATTTTATTGGACTATGTGAAGACCTGGTTTGCGGCTGTTTATTTTGGGAATTTTCCAGGAGATTGATTGCCATAACCATCAGCGAGATTGATTGCCATAACCATCAGCGGGGCCTATTTGTCCTGACCATCAACGTAAATCAGATGTCGGAAGTTATAGAGTAAAGGAGAGGGTAAAATGGGAAAAGTATTTGATAATCCGGTTCCCTGGCGTAAGTGTGAGGACCTGGATCAGTACGCCTGCGGGATCAATGTGCCGGTGACCCTGGACGGGAAGACGGTAATCGCGGACCGGGTGGTGAAGACCGCCTGTCCCCATAACTGTTATGATACCTGCGGTCTGCTGGTCTATGTCAAGGATGAGAAGGTAATAAAAATCGAGGGAGATCCCGACCATCCCATCACCCAGGGGACTCTTTGTTTAAAGGCCATGGCCAATGTCCAGAAGATCAATGCCGAGGACCGGGTCAGGTATCCCATGCTCCGAACAGGAGAGAGGGGAGAGGGCAAGTTTAAGAGGATTTCCTGGGAAGAAGCCATGGAATATATGGTGGAGAAGATTAAGAAGATCCAGGCAGACTATGGCAATGAGGCCATTATGGAATACGGTTATTCGGGTAACCGGGAATATATGGCCAAGACGGTCAGTGCCAGACTCTGGAATCTTATGGGGGCAACCAAGCTGGTGGGCAGCTTCTGTGTTCTTTCCGGTATCTCCGGATCCCAGTGCAGTGTGGGAAGCCAGAGTACCATGTCCCCGGAGATCTGGGCAGAAAATGCAGACCTGGTTATGATGGTCGGCCTCAATCCCACAGCGACCCATCCCCATGTTTTTCCCTATCTTTACAGGGCCAAGGAGAGAGGGGCTAAGCTGATTGTGGTGGATCCCTGTGTTACAGGGGTGGCTTCCAAGGCGGATATCCATCTGCGGCCAAGGCCGGGAACAGACGGGGCCATGGCTTTGGGCATGATTCACTGGATCATTAAAAATGATCTTCATGATAAGGAATATATTGAAAAACATACCGTGGGCTTCGAGGGGCTGAAAGAGCTGGTGGAGCCCTGGACACCGGAATACACGGAGGAGATTACCACCATTCCAAAGGAACAGATCATCCAGGTGGCAGAACTCTATGCCAGAAGCAGGTCCCATATGTCCTGCGGCTGCGGCCAGCAGAGATACAGCAACGGTCATCAGGTCCAGCGGGCCCTGGCCAGCCTGGCTGCGGTCTGCGGTCATATCGGTAAGGAGTATGGTACTTATGAGTTTATGAATAACATGGGCTTTCCGGCTTTTGAGGGCTTTATGCAGACAGCAAATGTTGCCATACCCCAGGGGGCCTCTATTGAAAAGACCCGGATGATCAATATTTCCACAGTGGCCAGAGGAATCCTGAGTGGTGACCCGCCGGTAAAAGGAATCATCTCCTGGCGGGGAGGCCTGATTTCCCAGCAGCCCTATGTGGATTATACCTTAGAGGCGGTAAAGCAGCTTGATATGTTTGTGGTCATCGAGCAGTTTATGACTGATGACACAGACTGGGCCGACCTGGTCCTGCCGGCCTGCCATTTCCTGGAGCAATATGGCCTCCACACTTCCTACTGGCACCACTATAACCAGATTCTGGTGCCGGTCTGCCAGCCGGCCTATGAGGCGGTGCCGGATGTGGAGATATTTGAGGAGCTGGGCAGGAGACTGGGCTTTGAGGAATATTTCCCGAGAGAGAGGAATGGCCTTGATTATATCCGTATGCTGGTGGGTATGCACACGGATGTGGACGGGGCTGTCTCCCCCCATGGACCTGTCAGGATTGATGAGAGCTGGTGCCCGGAGATTCCTTATAAGGATGGAAAGTTTAATACACCCTCGGGCAGGTTTGAGTTTTACTCTTCCATCATGGAGGAGAGAGGAAAGAAATTCCCGGGAGACTACTATCCTCTGCCTCATTTTGTTGAACCGGAGGAAAGTATCCGGGCGACGCCGGAACTGGCGGAGAAATATCCTTTATGCATTGTATCCCAGCATCCTTCCTTCCGCTGTCATTCCCAGTACTATAACCTGCCCTGGATCCAGGAGATCGAAGGCCCGGCCAAGGTCCATATCAATGCGGCGGACGCAGAGGCCAGAGGGATAAAAAATGGGGATAAAGTAAGGATTTTCAATGACCGGGGCGAGCTTAAGGATATCCTGGCTGCGGTCAGCATTATCGTCAAGCCAGGTGTGGTGGAACTTAACAGCGGCATGTGGGTGAAACTGGGGGGTAATGTGAATATACTCACCTCCCTAAGTCAGGGAGGTCCCCGGGATATCCTGAAAGAGAATGGCATCATGTATGACTATAATGCCCTCTATGACGGTAATACCACAGGCTACTTTAACACTCTGGTCCAGATTGAGAAAATGTAGGGAGGAGGGACTTTTATGGGCAAGCATTTGATCATTGACGAAGAGCGGTGTATGGGCTGCTGTGCCTGTGAGATCGCCTGTAAAATGGAGCGCCAATTGCCAAAAGGGATTCGCTTTATTGTGATGAATGAAAAAGAAGACCGGACTCCCGGCAAAGAGAAACTGCAGTTTTCCTTTTCTGTATGCCGCCAGTGCAGCTATGCCGCATGTATGGAAAACTGCCCCACAGGAGCCTTGTGGAGAGATGGCGACGGGGTGATCCGCGTGGATGAAGAAAGCTGTATCGGCTGCAGAAAATGCCAGGAGGCCTGCAGCTACGGGATCCCCCAGTTTGGGCCAAAGGGTATCATGCAAAAATGCCAGCTCTGCCAGGACAGGAGGGAAAAGGGACTTGAGCCGGCCTGTGTCCAGGCCTGCCCGGCCAGGGCTATCAGTTTCTGATAGCCTGGCTAAGATTTTCCGGACTGAAGGCAAAAGATTGGGTTCCTTTAATAAAAGATTAAAAAGATAAAGATTGTTTAAGTATCGGGTTAAAAAAGATACAGGGATTAAAAGATACACTAAATAAGTTATAGATAATAAGATATAAAAAAACCACATTTTGGAGTCTCTTGCATGTAGAGATTCCAAGGTGTGGTTTTTGTAGATAAGGAGCCTGTTTAAAATAACTGCAGGAGAGAGTTTATTCTCTCTTCTTCCTTTTTTCTAATAATATGATGATGGCAAACAGCAGGAGCCCGGCCAGGGACATGAAAAAGCCGGCTTTTTGCAGGGGTCTTGTGTAGCTGAAACGGATATGATGTCTTCCCGGGGTCAGTTCCAGTCCCAGGTAATGCTGGTTGGCCAGAAGAACCGGCACCTTTTTACCGTCCACATAGGCCTCCCATCCTTCGGAGTAAGGGACTGTGACACAGAGGATACCTGGCTGGTCCAGCTGGATATCCCCCTGGAGGCTGTCCCTTGTAAAGCGGGCATTTTCCAGGGACTGGTCTTTAAGCCCTGCAATCTTTTCCTTAAAATCCTCCATGGGTCTGCAGCATATCTTCAGGGAGTCAAAGCTGTAGATCCCTCTTTCGGGCAAGGTCAGCGTCAGTTTGGTCAGGGGTTCTTCAGAGTAGCCCATATTCACAAGAAAGCTGTTCCTGCCTCCGTAGAAATTATAGTCGGGCGTATAGTAGGTAATGGTTTTCCGCCTCACTGAATGACCGGCATCGTCCTTTTCTTTCTTTTTATCATCCTTATCAGCGGATGGATCCGGCCAGGCCTGGAGGCCCATATCGACCCTCTGGGGCGGGATCCACAGATAATAGTCCTTTTTGATACGGGTCTTTTCAGTGGAGCTTAGCAGGTCCCAGGTCAGGTCATTATAGATATTATCAGGATCAGCCTCATCAGCTCCAAAATACATGTCATATTCTGAAGTGGGGGTAAAGGAAAAATGGTTAAATTCTACATAAGTTTCCGAATTGCTTAAGCCCTGGAAGGTCAGGGTAATCTGCTGGTCAGGTTCTGTGGTAATGATTTTATTCTTTTTAAAATAGACGCTTTCCCTGTCGTCCTGGTCATTGTCGTAGCTTATGGATATGCCCTTGGGCAGGTCAGCCGCCTCAGGACAGGAAGCAGGGGCCTTGGGCAGGCAGACTGCTGTCAGCATGGCCTGCTGGCGGTCGAGGGCTGACATTTCCTCCCAGCTTGAAAGGCTGATGTAGTGGTCATAGACATAGCCTAAAGGAAGGGCGTAATCATTTCTGTACACATAATAGTTTTCATCAGAGAGTTGTCGGATTATCTCTTCCTGCCGGTCGCTTACTGCCCTGCCGGTTTTTCTGGAAAGGTCTTTTATATAGAGGTCGCTTCGTCCGGCCTGCACGTTGACCTTGTCAAGGAGAGTAAAACCGTAAGGAAGCGGAAGTTTGTCTTCCTCCCTGATGGTGAAGTATTCCATGGAAGAGAGGGCAAGCAGGTCTGCCCGGTCGTCGTAGCCACTTTGTTTCTGGGGTATGGCTTCCGGGATCTGGAGGTCCGTCTTGAAATTATTGACATAAGTATTTGACAGGGACCAGAAATAATTACTGGAAGACAGCTGCTTCCATATGTTGGCGTTAAAGGTCAGGTTCCGGCCGGAATAACGGATATAGTCTCCCTGCTTAGACTGGTCCTTCAGGAGGAAACGGAGGGCTTCTGTCTCGTTATTCTCACACTCTTCCACAACCTGCCTGATGTCCATGGCATGGGCTGAATACTGATAAGTCTTCTGGCTATAGGCATTTTTCCAGAAGCTGGTGATGGTCACGCTCAGGATGACCATGGCTGTCAGAATATACTGCCGGTATCTTATTTCACTGACCAGGCTGGTCAGCAAAAAGAGCAGGCAGAAGGCCAGACCGATGCTGAAATAGGTTGCCAGCCTTCTGGATTCATCAAAGACCAGACATAGGGCAGCGTAGGAAGCCAGAACCAGGAAAATCCTTGCAGCTTCCTTTTTTTTCAGCCGGACCAGCCGGGGCCACTGGCTGACCAGGAGATAGCTGCCAAGAAGAGACAGACCCCAGCACCAGCGGTTGCTCATATAGGACATGCCATTGATGAATTGTCCCAGACCAGGTATCAGGAGAATAATGAGACAGATCGTAAGGAGGACCTTAAAGAGCCGGTCTTCCTTTTCTTTTTCTGTCTTTACAAATAAAAAGATGATGGCAAAGAGTACCGGGACTGCAAAAGCCAGGCAGGTCCAGTAGTAGTCTTCTCCCAAGGGG
>CAMOZD010000041.1 GCA_946630645.1 uncultured Lachnospiraceae bacterium | reverse complement strand
CGGATGTCAGAAGAGAAGCTGCCGCCGGTCCACTCCGTATTTCTGTCAGGGTCCATGTTCCGGCTGAAAAAAAGGGGACCGGTGTATCGGGGCATGGAGGCTGAGAAACAGTAGGCTCCGATCTCTGTTACCGGTCTGCCCTCAAGGGTTTCCGGGAGGGTAAGACCGGGCTGGCTGCTGTATACCCTGATAATTCTCAGGCCCTCCTGTGCCTGCTGCCAGAGAATACAGGTCTCTTGAGGACTGATGTTTTCATGTATAGTTTTTGTATTTTCCATAGCTTTTTCTTTAATCATAGTCTCTATTATATTCATCCCGGACCAATCTGTGTAGATGCTAATTACTTTTTTTCAGGAAAAAGACAAGGAACAGTGGCTATGCCCGGAAGGAAATTTATCTTCAGGAGGAAATCCCGGAATCTCTTCCTGCACATTAAAAAAGACTTTCTGCAGGAAGTAGGCTGTGACCTCTTTCAAGCAGAAAGTCTATCTGTTAAAATAATCTTATTCAGGCTGTGGTAATCAAGGACTACTGAAGATCCCTGATCCGGACAATGTAGGAGATGGTGCGGCCATCAAGATAACCCAGGTGGCGGCGGCCGTACTTGCTGTAGGTGCTGCCCTCAGAATTACTTCTTGTGGCAACTTTTCCCCCGTCAAACCAGAGGGTCCTTCCACTGGCACTTCTTCCGGCGTAGATACAGACATGGGGGACTCCGTCCCAGAAACATATGTCCCCTTCCTTAAGCCCGGCCCTGGCAGGGCTCCTGTAGACCCGGTGGACGGACACTTTTTTACCCCAGCTTTTGAAACTCTTGTTGATTCCTCCGCCTTCGTTTGCATAGAAGGTTTTTTTCCGGGAAATGGCACCGTATTCCTGAAGGCACCAGCTGACGTAGCGGGCGCAGTTACAGCGCTTTTTACCCTTTTTCAGAGCAGTTCTGAAAGATTTTGAAACGCCGCCGTTGCTGTAGCGGAAATTCTTCTTAGCCATAATCCGGCCTACATTTGTGCAGACAGCATACCATCTGCTCACACGGGCCCGGCGCAGCCTTTCCTTTTGATAGGCGGCAGCCCGCTGGGCGGCGCTGCCGGTATTAGCCGCGTCGACGGTGATTTTAGAAGAAAAGCCATAGGCTGTAATAATCAATAACAGGGACGTAATCAGAAAGAAATATTTTGCGTTGTTCAGGTTTTTTGATTCAATCAATGTAGTTCTCCTTATCTAATTGCTTAGTTTGGGAATTGCACATTAGTTATGTTACATTAAATTGTAAATGAAGTCAAGAGAATGTTAACATGTTTGTAATATTTATGATAATATTCATGACTTATTTGTAATAAATTGTTGTTTTTTAGCAGTATTTATGAAAAAAAGCATAAAAAATAGTATTGAAAGGACAAGTATTAGTCTAAAAATTTAATGAGTAAATAAATATGTAATATTTATATAATAATCTGAGATTATGAACTGATTTGAGAAAAATTCTGTCAATAATTAAGGACAGAGCAAGAAAGGAAAGATGAGATGAAATATGGAGATTTTTTAAAAGATCATGGAAGGATCGGCTTTATCGCTCCTTCTTTCGGCTGCGCGACTGAACCTTACAGGACTTCTTTTGACCATGCTCTTGAAGTTTTGAAGAAAAAAGGCTTCAACACAGAGCTGGGTCCCAATGTCTATGAAGGAAAGGGCCTGGGCATCAGTAATACTCCTGACAAATGTGCAAAGGAGTTCCTGGACTGGTACACGGGAAATGAGGCTGATGTGCTGATTTCCTGCGGAGGCGGAGAGCTCATGTGTGAGATCCTGCCCTTCCTGCCCTTTGAAAAAATAGCCGGAGCGCCTGCTAAATGGTTTATGGGCTATTCGGATAACACCAATCTGGTATTCACACTGACAACCCTCTGTGACACAGCGGCCATCTACGGGCCCTGCGGATCCAGCTTCGGTATGGAGCCCTGGCATCCGGCCATAGGGGACGCCCTGGATGTGCTGCAGGGCAGGAAGCTGGTGGTGTCCAACTATGATGGGTGGGAGATGGAGGGAAAAAAAGATGAAGACCATCCCCTGGAGCCTTACACCATCACCGAAGCTTTTGCCCTAAAGACCTGGCCAGGCGGGGATGTCAAAGCCAGGGGCAGGCTGCTGGGAGGCTGCCTGGACAGTCTGGTTACCCTTTGCGGGACGGCCTTTGATCAGGTTAAGGCTTTCTCAAAGCGCTATGAAGAGGAAGGGATCCTCTGGTTCCTGGAGGCCTGTGACCTGAATGTCCTATCTATAAGAAGAGCCCTCTGGGAGCTGGACCAGGCGGGCTGGTTTTCCACAGCCAGGGGCTTCATCATAGGTCGTCCCTATTTATATGGTGAGGAGATCATGGGCCTGGACCAGTACCGGGCAGTGACTGATATCCTGGGCAAATATGGTCTGCCCATTGTCATGGATGCGGATATCGGTCATCACCCTCCCATGATGCCGGTCATCAGCGGCAGCCTGGGGAACCTGGAGACCAGGGGCAACAAGCTGCAGCTGACCATGGAGCTGGTGTGAGATCCGGGTCAGGATTTCCTGCCGGCATATTTGTTAATCAGGTCCATAATCAGATCCACCGCACTGTTTTCCGCCCCCTCATTGAGGGCGGCAATATACTGGTTCCTCTGGTCATAGACATGGCTGACTGCCTTTAAGAGACTGTCCCTGGTCATGTCTTCTTCATGAAGAACATAGGAGTAACCTGACTTTTTGAAGGAGGCGGCATTCAAAAGCTGGTCTCCCCGGCTGGCGGCGGCGGTCAGGGGGATGAGAATATTGGGCTTTCTGAGGGCAAGGATCTCGCAGATCGTATTGGCTCCGGCCCTGGAGATAAAGAGATCTGCCGCGGCAAAAAGGTGGGGCAGCTCCTGGCTGGCATACTCGAACTGGCAGTAGCCTGGCCTGGATGCCAGGCTCTGGTCGAGATTGCCCTTGCCGCAGAGATGGATAAGCTGGAAGGATTCCAGCAGGCTGTCAAGGCTGGCCCTGACGGCCTGGTTGATGGCCACAGAGCCAAGGCTTCCGCCCATGACCAGCAGGACCGGCTTCCCTGCTGTAAAACCACACAGGGAAAGGCCTTGCTCCTTCTTTCCCGAGAAGAGCTGGGCCCGGATGGGTGATCCGGTGAGAACGGCCTTGCCTTCCGGCAGGTACTTGACCGTCTCCGGGAAGTTACAGCAGACTTTTGATGCCGAACCAAAGGAAAGCTTGTTGGCCAGGCCCGGCGTAATGTCAGACTCATGGATGATCACGGGAATCTTCTTTCTTTTGGCCGCGATCACAACCGGCACGGAGACAAAGCCGCCCTTGGAGAAGAGGATATCCGGTTTGAGCCTGGACATGAGGCGGGAGGCCTGAAAATAGCCCCTGAGGACCCGGAAGGGGTCCGTGAAATTCTTCAGGTCAAAATAACGGCGGAGCTTGCCTGAGGAGATGGGATAGTAAGGGATATCCATATCTTTGATCAGTCTGCGCTCGATTCCCTTTTTTGAGCCGATATAGTGGATATCGTAACCGGCCTTTTTTAATTCTGGGATCAGTGCCATATTCGGTGTGACATGGCCGGCAGTACCACCGCCGGTCAGGATTATTCTTTTCATGATTCATCCTCCTGTAAATGTAACGGTCCATATCCGCCATGGGACCTGGGCCGGACAAGGGGCCGGCCTGGACCGGAAAAATCAACATTTTATTATTAGTTAAAAATATTTATAAGAAATACCTCTTTATATAGTAGAAACAGTTTCGGTCAGGCTGGTTTCCGGGCCCCGAAGGTCAGTAGTCTTCTTCGATCACCTGGAAGTCCAGATAGTCAAAGGGAATCTCTTCAATAAAGCTGTCCTGGTCGAATCGGGTCCTTGCATGCCGGATAAAGTCTCTTTTATTACGGTCAAGCCAGATGGGCTTTTCCAGGTCCAGCTCGTAGCAGGCCCGCTCGAGACAGTCGTAGACCTTGGCTGTCCTGGACATGGACAAGTCATAGTTCTCCATGACCAGGTCTTTTAGCAGATGGTTATTTGAAATGACCTTGCACCATATTTTCATGCTGATTACCTCCGCTAACTATTTTACCTAAGACCAGGCAGGACTGTCAACAAGGGGAAAAAGTCCTGAGGTCAGGAAGAAAAAGATGTATAATCAAAGTTTTCACAGGACCTAAAATATGGTATACTCTTTTTTAATATGTGCCCTTGGTCACGGCGGCCGCAGGGCAGGGATCCCTGAAGGGGAGCAGAGCCTTACAGGGACAGGTTAATGAAGCGAAAAGGAGATAACTATGATAGTAGAAAATGTTTTAGAGATGATTGGAGATACGCCTATAGTTAGTCTTGAGAAAGGAACCGGCTGTAAGATCTACGCCAAAGCGGAATTCCTGAACCTGGGTGGCAGCATCAAGGACAGGGTGGCAAAAAATATGATTGAGGCGGCTGAGAGAGAAGGCAAGCTGAAAAAGGGTATGACCATCGTTGAGCCCACTTCAGGCAATACGGGAATCGGACTGGCCCTCTGCGGTGTCCGGATGGGCTACCGTGTTATTATCGTCATGCCGGAGAACATGAGTGAAGAGCGCCGCAAGATTATCCGGGCCCTGGGCGCGGAGCTGGTGCTGACACCGGCCCACCTGAGTCTGGACGGCTGTGTCCAGGAAGCCAACCGGATTGCCTCCCAGTCCGACGAATATTATATGCCCCAGCAGTTTGAGAACCCCCACAACCCGGAGATTCATTACCTGACCACCGGGCCGGAGATTTACGAGCAGCTGGGCGGCAAGGTGGATATCTTTGTATCCGGCCTGGGCAGCGGCGGAACCCTCCAGGGAATCAGCAAATATTTAAAAGAGAAGAATCCTGATATCATCATCACTGCCGTGGAACCAAAAAACGTATCTGCCCTCCTGGGGGATGAGCCGGGACTTCACCAGATCCAGGGAATCGGGGACGGCTTTGTTCCTGAAGTTCTCGACACCTCTCTCATCGATGAGATTGTGACTGTCACCGATGATGATGCCATGGATACTACCAGGAGACTGGCTTCTGAGATGGGCCTGCTCTGCGGGACCTCCTCGGGGGCAAATGTATGGGCTTCCATCCAGATGGCAAAAAAATACGGCAGTGACAAGGTTGTAGCAACCATTCTTCCGGACCGTATGGAGCGGTATTTCAGCACAGATCTCTTCAAAAAATAGGCTTCTGACAGGCTTCTGACTCCTGAGATATTAAAATGTAATTGCAAAAAGGCTGGTTCAGGTTTATAATATGTACCAGTTTTTCAACTGATATCTATACAAGGAGGATATAACAATGGGAAGAGTATATAATTTCTCGGCCGGGCCGGCAGTGCTTCCGGAAGAGGTTTTAAGAGAAGCCGCAGATGAGATGATGGATTACAGGGGATCCGGCATGTCTGTCATGGAGATGAGTCACCGGTCCAAGGTTTTCGATAATATCATCAAAGAGGCCGAGCAGGATCTGCGGGATCTCATGAATATTCCTGATAATTATAAGGTTCTTTTCCTTCAGGGCGGGGCATCCCAGCAGTTTGCGGCCATTCCCATGAATCTGATGAAGAATGGCGTGGCAGATTATATTGTCACCGGCCAGTGGGCCAAGAAGGCCTGGCAGGAGGCTTCCAAGTACGGTAAGGCAGTGAAGGTGGCTTCCTCTGAGGATAAGACATTTTCCTATATCCCGGATTGCTCTGACCTGCCCATAGACGAAGATGCCGATTATGTATATATCTGTGAGAATAATACCATTTACGGTACCAAGTTCAAGACCCTGCCCAACACCAAGGGCAAGACTCTGGTGGCAGATGTGTCCTCCTGTTTCCTGTCAGAGCCGGTAGATGTTGAAAAGTATGGCGTGATTTACGGTGGTGTTCAGAAGAATGTCGGACCGGCCGGCGTTGTGATCCTGATTATCCGCGAGGACCTGATCACAGACGATGTGCTTGAAGGAACTCCTACCATGCTCAAGTACAAGACCCACGCTGACAAGGATTCCCTCTATAATACACCGCCCTGCTATGGTATTTATATCTGCGGCAAGGTGTTTAAGTGGCTTAAGAAGCAAGGCGGACTTGAGGCCATGAAGGACTATAACGAGAAAAAGGCCGCGCTCCTTTATGATTTCCTTGACGAAAGCAAGCTCTTTAAAGGAACTGTTGTCAAAGAGGACAGGTCTCTTATGAACGTTCCTTTCGTAACAGGGGACAAGGACCTTGATGCCAAGTTTGTGGCAGAGGCGACGGAAGCAGGCTTTGTAAACCTCAAAGGACACAGAAGCGTCGGCGGCATGAGGGCTTCCATCTACAACGCCATGCCTATTGAGGGTGTGGAGAAGCTGGTTGCTTTTATGCGAGAGTTTGAAAAGAATAATGCATAGGTCTGCCTGGTCGGGGCAGAACCGCCAGGATGTCCTGTCCGGTCTCTTTTGAGGTGAGTTTGTCCGGGGACAGGGTGTCCAGTGACTGACAGACTTGATCTTTTTTGATTTTATGCGGGGATTTTAAAGGTGGCTTCCTCATCGGTATGACTTGTGGAAGCCATTTTTTTAAACCAGGGATGGCTGCATCATAATACCAAGGGGAGTTCCGGTGGCTAAACAGATATATAATTATGAATTATTTACATCTAAAAAAGAAGAGCTGATGCGGATCCGGAAAAAGCGGGCCAGGAAAAAAAGAGCCCAGATTACGGCGGGCATCATTATTTTGCTGGCTCTGATTGTGTGCTTTTATATAAGCAATAACAGCCGGCTCTACGACTATGTCTACCGCAATGAGCAGGACACGGAGGAGCGGGGCGATGTCAAGTATGAGCCTTTCAGAGATGGTTTCCTCAAGTACAGCGGAGACGGTATCGAATACCAGAAAAAATATGGGGTCTCCGAGTGGAACACCCCTGTATCCTACGCTCATCCTTTCATTGTTAAATCGGATTCCTATGCAGCCATGGGAGACCGGGGAGGCAATGTGCTCACAGTCTTTGATGAGAAGGGAGAAGTCTCCTCGCTGACCCTTGGTTACCCCCTGATCCAGGCGGGAATCTCCAGGGAGGGTATGGTAGAAGTGATTCTCGAAGGAGAGGACAGCAACTATATCCAGGTTTATGACAGGGTGGGCAAGCTGATAGCCGAGATGAAGACCACTGTCGACGTAACCGGCTATCCCCTGGCGGCAGCCCTGTCCCCGGACGGAACAGTCCTGGTAGTCTCCTATTATTCTGTCAAGGGAATGCAGGCAAAGAATTCCCTGGTATTTTATGATCTGACCAGACAGCTGCAGAGCGATGAAGATATCTCCATGGAAGGTGGCTTTGACTATGAGAATCTGATGATTCCCAAACTTGTCTTCCTGGATGACAGGCAGCTGGCGGCTGTAGGTGACGGAGAGGTGCATTTTTTCAGAGTGTCCGATGAGACAAGGGAGACCAGGACATTAAAGTTCAGCCAGGAAATCGAATCTGTTTTTACGACAGGCAGGAATCTGGGATTTATCCTGGATAACGCAGACCAGCCTGAAAAGGGAAAATATATCTATGAGCTCTACAGCAGTAAGGGTAACCGCAAGTCCAGAAGCTATGTGGATATGAATTATGAGAGCATCAGTGTGTGGGGCAGGCAGATTATTGCCCTCCACGAGAATGAGTGCACCATATTAAACCGGAAGGGAAATATTCTGTTTCAGAATACTCTGACAGGCGGAACCCTGCAGGCGGTCTTCCCCATGACAGGATGGAGGGCTTACAGGGTGATTTTCTCTGATAAAACTGCGGAGATGCACATGAAGATCTGGACAAAAGGAAGCTGACCCCTGCACGGCAGGCAGAGAAAGCCTGCCGGTGGCAGATGAAAATATTTTAAATTTATTCTTGACATTGAAAAACCCGTGTGGTATTCTAATGAAGCTTTCGCGTGAAACGAAAGCACATTAGCAGCTTGACAACTGAATAACAAAACAACCTCGAACGTTCAATTCAATGAGCAG
>CAMOZD010000040.1 GCA_946630645.1 uncultured Lachnospiraceae bacterium | reverse complement strand
GGTCCCAGAAGATCTCCAGGTCTCCGCCCAGAAGATGAACTGTGAGCTTATCCTCGGTAAGGCCATTGAGTACACAGGCCACACCGACGGCACAGGCCCCGGTACCACAGGCCAGGGTTTCCCCGGAACCTCTCTCCCAGACCCTCATATTAACATGCTCTCTGTCCAGCAGTTCTACAAACTCCGTATTGGTCCTCCTGGGGAAAAGGGGATGATTCTCAAAGGCAGGGCCTACAGCCTCTATGTCCAGGTCACTGACCTTATCGATAAAAACCACCGCATGGGGGTTACCCATGGACACACAAGTCATCTCCCACTTCTTTCCGCCGGCTTCTATGGGTACTCTGACCGGGGGATGGTCCGGAACATTTACAGGGATCAGGGCCGGATCCAGGATTGGCTCCCCCATATTTACCCTGACCTTGCTGACCTTGCCTTCCTCCACGGTCAGCTTCAGATATTTAATGCCGGCCAGGGTTTCAACAGAAATCTCTGTCTTGTCTGTCAGACCATAGTCATAGACATATTTGGCCACACTTCGGATACCATTGCCGCACATTTCTGCCTGGGACCCGTCAGCGTTATACATATCCATACGAAAATCAGCCTTCCGGGAAGGGCAGATCAGAATCAGTCCGTCAGACCCCACCCCAAAATGGCGGTCACTGACATAGCGGGCCAGGGCAGGGGCATGGTCCACCTGCTCCTGAAAACAATTCACATAGACATAATCATTGCCCAGGCCATGCATTTTTGTAAATCTCATATTATCCTCCATCTTCTAAAGAGCTTTCAATGCTTTTTTATAATATCCAGTATTCTCTGTATTCAAAAATTAATCATCACAAACATTTACATCAACACTTATCAATATTTATCAATACTTAAACAGGTATTGATCCAGCTCCCAGCCGCTTACCTGCCTGCTGTAGTCCAGCCACTCCCGCCTTTTGGCCTCCAGATATTTGCGGCTGATATGCTGACCCAGAACCTGACTCATCAGCGGGTCCTGGCCGAAAGCCTGACAGGCCTCCTGAAGGTTGCCGGGCAGCATTTTTACATGGAGCTTACCCAGCTCCTCGGCACTGATCTCATACATATTTTTCCCAATGGGGTCTGGTACCGGCAGCTCCCTCTCTATTCCATCCAGGCCTGCCGCCAGGCAGACAGCCATTACCAGGTAGGGATTGGAGGAGGGGTCAGGGCTCCGGAATTCCACCCTGGTTCCTGCTCCCCTGGAATCAGGAATCCGGATCAGGGGACTGCGGTTCATGGCAGACCAGGAGACGGCCGTAGGCGCCTCGTAGCCTGGAACAAGTCTCTTGTAGGAATTCACCAGCGGATTACAGATCAGGGACATGCCTCTGGCATGGTCGAGAAGACCTGCGATGAAATGATAGCATTCTTTTGATAGCTTCATTTTATCCTTTTTATCAAAGAAAATATTTTTCCCATCTTTCTTCAAAGCCATATTAATATGAAGACCGGACCCATCCAAACCGGCAAATGGTTTGGGCATAAAGGTGGCATGAAGGCCGTTCTTTTTTGCCAGGGTCCTGACGGTCATCTTGAAAGTCATGAGAATATCGGCCATATCCAGAGCATTGGCCGGCTGGAAGTCCAGCTCATGCTGGCAGGGTGCCACCTCATGGTGGGAGGCTTCGATCCAGAAACCCATTTTCTCCAGCATGAGAACTGCCTCCCGCCTGGTATCCTCCCCGGCGTCTATGGGCTGAATATCAAAATAGCCGGCATGGTCATGGATCTCTGTCACCGGCTTTCCTTCCTGGTCCTTCTGGAAAAGGAAAAACTCACACTCGGGCCCCACCTCAAAGGAATAGCCCATGGAGGCACATTTTCTCAGTACCTTCTTTAAAATGTAGCGGCTGTCCCCCTCAAAGGGAATCCCCTCCGGCCGGTAGACATCACACATGAGCCGGGCCTCCTTGGCCTGACGGAATCTCCAGGGAAAAATCTGAAAGGTAGACAGGTCCGGATATAAGTACATATCCGACTCCTCAATACGGACAAAACCTTCTATGGAAGACCCGTCAAAGGTACATTTATTATCCAGGGCCCGCTCCAGCTGGCCTGCGGTGATAACCACATCCTTTGGCATTCCGAAAACATCAGTGAACTGAAGATGGATAAATTCCACCTCTTCCTCTCCTGCCAAATGTATAATATCCTGTTTTGTATAATGCTTCATGGATAACTCCTTGGTAAAAATTGAATGATTTTATTTTGCAAATTGCAAAAAACATGGGATAATCCCAGTTAATTCCCACAAATATCAAATTATTTGAATTTTACCATATATAAAATGCAAACACAAGTCTCCACGGAAGTATTCCGCTTTATTTGGGACCAAAATGGGTCCCGGCTTCTAATTTGGGAATAAAAATGATAGAATAGGGGGAATAAATGTAGCAGGAGGAAAATTATGGCTAACAAGAGAAATTACCAGCATGAACTGGACCGGCTGATTGGATCCCTGGACCCTGAAGCCGCCAGACCCTCCCTTCTTCTTCATGTCTGCTGCGCTCCCTGCAGCAGCTATGTCCTGGAGTATCTTGCTGAGGTTTTTGACATCACGGTCCATTATTATAATCCCAATATTACACCTGAAACGGAATACCAGAAAAGAATACGGGAGCTGAAACGGCTGATCCGGGAGGCAGGGTACACGGACAAGGTAGGCTTCACTGAAGGCATCTACGAGCCGGATGCTTTTTTCCGGATGGCCCGGGGTATGGAAGACCTGCCTGAGCGGGGTCAGCGCTGCTACCATTGTTATGAACTGCGAATGGAGGAAGCCGCAAGGGCTGCCAGGGATATGGGTGCAGACTATTTCACCACTACTCTCTCTATCAGCCCCCACAAAAACGCTGCCTGGATCAATGAAATCGGGGAGAGAATGGCTGACAGATATGGGATTAAACACCTGCCCTCTGACTTCAAAAAAAAGAGCGGATACCTCCGCTCTATAGAACTCTCCAAACAATATAATCTCTACCGGCAGGACTACTGCGGCTGCATTTTTTCCAAAAAGGCCGCCGAAAAAGAAAGAGCTGCCAGGAAAGCAAATACAGACCAGTCTTCTTAGGCCGGGTCAGGCCGGGTCCGGTCTTCTTAGACTGGCTTTCCCAGGCTTTAAACTGACTTTTCCAGGCTTTAAACTGACTTTTCCAAACTTTGGACTGGCCGCGTCAGGCCTTACGGATAAACTTGTCGCCACAGCTGGGACAGGTAATCTCCACCCTTCCTTTGCCGCGGGGCACCCTCAGCTGCTGCCTGCACACCGGGCAGACAAAAAAGCGAAAGGTCTTTTTCTGGTACTTCCTCTCCCTGCGTCTTTCCAGGGCCCTGCTGAATGGAGCTGCGGCAGAGACAAAGTAATCATTCTCCATCTCTCTCCGGTCCCGGTCCCGGGACAGCATCCTGAGGACACAGAAGATCAGGGGGATAAAGCTGATAAAACCAAAGCGCCTGATCTCCTCATAGGGCAGCAGCAGGACCAGCAGGTCTATGAGGACAGTCAGCAGGACCATTCCTGCACAGACCGCATCAAAACCATAGCGGCCTTTTAAAAATTTTCTCTCTTCTCCGTGTCTGTCAGCCAACTCTATCCCCTTCCTGACCGGAAATCATACAGGAAATCTATTTCTGTATAAAAATAGTTCCCCGGATACTTTATTCTGATCCAAATTTACATTAATATTCTAAACTATATTATTGTCATGAGACATATTCTGTCAAAACCGGAGTATGGTCATCTTCCTATTCCGTCAAACTAAATTCTGATCATCTTCCTATTCCGTCAAAACTGAATTCTGATCATCTTCCTATTCCATCAAAACTGAATTACGACCATGGCCCTATTCCAATAAAAGCTTCATCGTTCCTGAAGGTCCCGTCTTAATCAGCTTCACATTCTGATCAAAGTGAACAAGCCGGCACTTGCCGCCATCATAATGATACCGGCCAGGAGGACACCTAGCATGGCGGCCAGAACGCTGGATTTAAAATCCATCTTCAAAAAGCTGGCAGCCAGGGTTCCTGTCCAGGCACCGGTGCCGGGAAGAGGGATTCCAACAAAGAACATAAGGGCCAGGAAGAGGCCATGACCCGCCTTGGCCTGCAGCTTGGCTCCGGCCCGCTCTCCCTTATCGACACAATACTCACAAAACCGGCCGATCACTCCGGGAAAAGTACAACCAATCTCCAGAACCTTTCTCGCAAACAGATAAATAAAAGGAACGGGGATCATATTACCGATAATGGCGACAATATAAGAAGGCAGAAGTGGCAGACCTATGGCCTGGGAATAGGGAATCGCACCTCTCAGTTCCACAATAGGTACCATTGAAATCAAAAAGACTGTTAAATATTTTTTTAGCATGACTAATTCCTTTTTCTATATTTTTTTAACACAGGGCCCGGGGCCCGTCAATGACAGGCAGGCAGAACCGTTTACGGTCATTTACCGGCCTAAAGGCGGAGGGACTGCTTCATCACCTCAATAAACTGCTTGTTATTCTTTGTTTTTTTGAACATTTCCAGAATCTGTTCCATGTTCTCATCAGCCCTTGAACCCGACATCTCCCTGTGGAGGGCATAGACAACCTCCCTCTCTTCTTTTGTCAGGAGCAGGTCATCTCTTCTGGTACCGGACCGCTGGATGTTGATGGCCGGGAAAATGCGTTTTTCCGAAAGCTTTCTGTCAAGGACCAATTCCATATTACCGGTTCCCTTAAATTCTTCAAATACCACATCATCCATCTTACTGCCGGTCTCCACCAGGGCAGTGGCAAGAATGGTCAGACTTCCTCCCTCTCTCATATTCCTGGCAGCTCCAAAGAACTTTTTAGGCATATGGAGGGCCGCCGGGTCAAGACCGCCGGACAGGGTCCTGCCGCTGGGCGGCACAATCAGGTTATAGGCCCTGGCCAGTCTGGTAATACTGTCAAGAAGAATCACCACGTCCTGCTTATGCTCCACCAGTCTCTTGGCTCTTTCCAGAACCATCTCGGACACCCGGCGGTGGTGGTCGGGAAGCTCGTCAAAGGTGGAGTAGATTACTTCTGCATTGGGTCCTTCAATAGACTCCCTGATATCAGTAACTTCCTCCGGTCTCTCATCAATGAGAAGAACGATAACTTTCATGTTGGGCTGGGTCTTGGTAATGCTGCTGGCAATCTGCTTTAAGAGAGTGGTTTTACCGGTCTTAGGCTGGGATACGATCATGCCCCTCTGACCCTTGCCGATAGGGGAAAGAAGGTCTACCATCCTCATAGATACCGGCGCATCCTCTGTCTCCAGACGGATAAGCTCATTGGGAAAGATCGGAGTCAGGTCCTCGAAATTCTTTCTCTTCTGGGCCTCATTGGGCTTATATCCATTGACTGATTCCACATAAAGCAAGGCCGAGTACTTCTCATTCTGGGTTTTAATGCGGATATTTCCCACCAGGATGTCCCCTGTCTTTAGGTTAAACCGCCTGATCTGGGAAGGGGATACATAGACATCGTTTTCTCCAGGCAGATAGTTTTCACAACGGATGAAGCCATAATTATCCGGCATAACCTCCAGGATTCCATTGGCCTTTGCCCCGCTGTCCAGACTTGCCAGATCCGGCTTAAGATCACCGGTATTTTCCTCCTGGTCACTGCTTCCAAAGTCCGGCCTGTCACTGTTATAGCGACGGTCTATCCTATTTCCGCCCTCTCTCCGGTCCTGCCGGCCCTCACCACTTCTCCGGTCCTGCCGGACATCACTGCTCCTCCGGTCCTGCCGGACATCACTGTTTCTCCGGTCCTGCCGGCCCTCACTGCTCCTCCGGTCCTGCCGGCGCTCATAAGGTCTCCGGTCCTGCCGGTCTTCATTTATTCTCTGGCCTTGCCGGTCTTCATTTATTCTCTGGCTTTGCCGGTCTTCAATTATTTTCTGGTCCTGCTGACTCTCATTTGTTCCCTGGTCCTGCCGGGCTTCACTGGCAGGTCCATCCTGGCCGGACTGACTCCCGGCAGACTCCTGGCCGGATTCAGAAAATGTACTTGCCCCTTCCAGGCTTTCCAGTTCTTCCAATCTGGAAATCAAGTCCTGCTTTTTCAGCCCTGTGAGACCGCGGTAGCCTTTTTGCCTGGCATATTCACGCAGTTCAAGCAAAGTCATCTCATTATATTCCATGTTGTTCCTCCTGGGAATTCTGATAAAAGATACTTCTTAATATACATATCTGTACATTGCAGCAATAGAATACTATATGATAATTATAAATCGGAATTGTGTTTTTCTATTATATACCAACCATTTCTCTTTTTACAACAATTATTTTAGCCGGCGGCCAGGGAAGGCGGATTATCTTGCCTTTTTACTTTGCCGATGATAAAATAACCCTTATATCAGCCGGACTTTCCCGGCTTCAAGACACAGGGATAACCAGTGTCATTTACATTTGACAGATATAAGACCGGAGTGAGTAATCTACCATGGAAAGGTACAGAAGCTACAGCAGCTTTATAAAAGAATACTTTGGCGAGAAAATGTACAAGATCTGTCTCGACGGCGGCTTCACCTGCCCCAACAGAGACGGAACCCTGTCTTCCGGGGGCTGTACTTTCTGTAGTGAGAGAGGCAGCGGCGACTATGCAGAGCAGGCCAGTCTCAGCATAGACGACCAGATCAGTCTTGGGAAAAGGCAGACCTCCGGCAAATACAGGGGCAGCCGCTACATCGCTTATTTCCAGGCCTTTACCAGTACCTACGCTCCCACTGAAAGACTTAGGACCTTATTTGGGCAAGCCCTGGCAAGGGAGGAGATTGCCGGCCTGGCCATCGGAACCCGGCCTGACTGTCTCAGTGAAAAAACCCTGGACCTGCTGCAGGATCTGAACAAGACCAAACCCGTTTTTCTTGAGATGGGTCTGCAGACCTGCCATGACCAGACAGCCCAACAATTAAACCGCTGCTATCCCAGCAGCCTCTTTGCCGACTCCTGCCGGCGGCTTCACAGCCGCGGCATCCGCTGCTGTGCCCATGTCATTCTGGGTCTCCCCGGGGAGACCAGGCAGATGCAGTATGAGACCATTGATTTTTTAAACCGGCTTCCTGTCTCCGGCATAAAAATATCCATGCTCTATGTTCTTAAGGGTACGGCTCTTGGCCGGGCCTACCAGAGCGAACCCTTTCCCCTTTATTCTCTGGAGGAATATGTAGATGTGGTGATCGGGTGTCTGGAGCGGCTGCGGCCGGATATCGTCGTAGAACGTATGACCGGCGACGGCCCGGTTGACCTTCTGCTGGCTCCCGGATGGATTCCGCAAAAGGGCCGGGTCCTCAACCTTATCCACCATGAGATGAAGATCCGGGATACTTACCAGGGAAGATATTATGAGGAGACATGATCAAGATGAATGAGAATACATTAACTCTCTATAAGCTTATGATACTTTACATGCTTGGCAATCTGGACTTCCCTCTGACCACCAGCCAGCTAAGTGAATTTTTCATCAAAAGAGGCTACACCAGCTACTTTTCTTTCCAGCAGTCCTTAAATGACCTGGCGGAAAAAGAATTCATCATAGGGGAAACCGTCCGCAACTCTACCAGCTACCACATGGGCAGGCTGGGTGAGGATGCCCTTTCTATGTTTGACAACCGGATTCCCCCCGCCATAAAAAGTGATATCAGAGACTATCTGGAAGAACAGAAATACCAGCTCCGCCGGGAGCTGGATATCCACGCTGATTACTACCCTGTAAAAAGGGGGGAATACATGGTCACTGCCCACATAAAAGAAAGAGGCAGCCTGCTGATGGACCTGCAGCTGAATGTGGTATCCAGGGACCAGGCCATACAGATTTGCGATTCCTGGAACAAAAAAAGCGAACAGGTCTATGAAAAGGTCATGGACATCCTGCTTTTTGATAACTGATAATAAGGAAACAGCCAGCTTCAAAAGATTATACATGGACAACTCTAAGAAGAAAAATAATCCCCGGTCATTCAACCGGGGATTATTTTAGCGTTCATAACTCAACTTTATGGATTCTATACCTCTGCCAGCTTCCTAG
>CAMOZD010000039.1 GCA_946630645.1 uncultured Lachnospiraceae bacterium | reverse complement strand
ATAACACAAAGTGGTGTTCTCTATTTCTTTTTCCTACAAAAATTTTACGCTAGCTAACATATTTTCCTAAAGCATCTAAATATCTAACTCCATCCAGTCCTCTTTCTCCCTTTCAAGTAAGGTCTTATGTCTTGTCTTTCCTGAAAAAAAATGTTATCATTATGCGATACATCTTTTTCAAAAAGAATAGACCTGCCTATTTAGAACAGATAACAGACTGGTCAGCGGCAGTTATTTAGTATAAGCTTATTGAGAAAGGACCTCTATCATGAAGAAAAAAGATACCAAGGTTGATATTAAATATGAATATCAGGACACCACCGGTGAATTGACAGAGGAGGAACAGGCCCGGCAAAACTATAATACAGCCATGCGCTATATAGAGATTGCACAGTATATGAAGCAGTACGAGGACCAGGAGAAATACTACCATCGTGCCATTCGCTACCTGAAAAAGTCCCGTCCTTATTTTGACTGTAAAGATCAGATCAACGAGATGAGGATTAAAAAGTGTACTGCCAGAGCGGCCGGAAGGGTTGCTCTTTATGAGGAAGCCTGCTCTATCCGGGACAGGGCCCAGACCCCCAATGATTACTTTTCCGCCCAGACCCTTTTCCTCCGGATTCACAACTACGCCCAGGGCCATAAGCTCTATGAAAAGTATACGCCTCCGGATCTCTACCAGGCTGCCCTCAAGTGTTCCGACGCCAAGGAAAAGGCCGATGAATGTGAGCGCCTGGCTGCCCGCACAGAATCCAGACAGAAAAAGCAAAGTCTGCTGATGAGCGTTCTGGTAATTCTGGCTGTATTTGCTTTCCTGGCTTTTTACCGGACCATATATTTCAAGTATGCCCAGGGATATGTCAACAAGCTGATCGGAGACAATGCCAGCGCCTGGGCCGCTTTCGAAAATATCTATAGCCGCAATCAGGATCCCAAGGCCTACGATAACTATCTTGAGTGCCGTTACAGAGCAGCGGGAGACGCGGCTTCATCAGATCCTGAAACCGCCTGCAATGACTATCATGCTGTCGCTCTTGAGAATTACAAGGATTCCGCAGACAAGCTGGCCAGCCTTGAACAGCAGATCATCAGGGATACACCCCTGAGCGAACTGGCCTATTTCGGCGGTTACAGCTGGCGTGTTCTGGCCAAGAACAAGAAAAAGGCCCTCCTGATTAAGGATGAATCGATCAACGGCCACCCCTTCTCTATCATCAGCTCCAGAAAGCTGGCTGCCCAGGTTACCTGGTCCAACTCCGATGCCAGGGACTGGCTCTCAGAGGATTTCATGAACGAGACTTTCGTGAAGGCTGAGCAGGATATCATGATCGAGAAAACGATCGATGATGCCGGAGGGACTCCTACCGTAGACAAGCTCTTCCTCCTCAGTATAGACGAAGTGAGAAAATATAACAGCTCACTCCACGAAACCAAGTCCTGCTGGTGGCTCCGCTCACCAGGTCAGACAGCCGGTACCATGTGTTTCGTCTACACGAACAAAAATATCATGTATTCAGGCTACGATCTCAGGGACACTAATTTCACCCTGAAGCCCGCTGTCTGGATTTCCCTCAAATAGGAAGAAATGTCTGGATTTCCTTCAAATAGGAAGAAATGTCTGGATTTCCTTCAAATAGGAAGAAATGTCTGGATTTCCTTCAAACAAAAAGAGTGGTCAGGATTCTGCGCCAGATTGTTTTAAAATAATATATTTAAACAGAAATAAGAAGAAAGCTGCAGCCTTGGGATGGTTGGAAACTATGAAAGTAGTTACCATCACCCAAGCCTGCAGCTTCTTTTATATTTTGCCTTCTTTTATTCTTTTTACAGGGTTTCCCACTCTTTTATTATCTCTTTTTCTATCACTTACCCAGGCTTTCTGCCTGCGGCACTCTTCCAGAATATAAGCTTTCTGAAAAGGCTTTCCTAGAAAAGACCTGTGATATTTCCTTCCTCATTGACGTCAATACCGTAAGCTGCCGGCTTCTTAGAAAGGCCCGGCATGGTCATGATTGCACCAGTCAAAGCTACGATAAAGCCTGCTCCGGCACTCACATATACCTCTCTCACATTAATATTATAATTGGTCGGTCTTCCCAGCTTGGTCTGGTCATCAGACAGGGAATACTGGGTCTTGGCCATGCAGACGGGAAGATTTCCAAAGCCCATTTCTGTAAGCTTAACCAGCATCTTTTCAGCTGCCGGGTCAAAGATCACGCCGTCAGCCCCGTAGATTTCCCGGGCAACCGTCTCAATCTTCTCCTTCAGCGGCATCTCGTCCGGATAGAGAAGCTTGAAATTGCTCTCCTTTTCCTCCAGGGTCTTAAGTACCTTATTGGCCAGGTCGATTCCACCCTCGCCACCCTTTTCCCATACCCGGGAGAGGGCAAACTCACAGTTCCTGTCTTCACAGAAACGACGGATGAATTCATGCTCTCTTTCTGTGTCTGTTGTGAAGGCATTAAGAGTAACCACGATAGGTACCTGGTATTTCTGCAGATTCTCAATATGCTTCTCCAGATTGCAGATTCCCTTCTCAAGGGCCTCCAGGTTCTCCTGGCCCAGGTCCTCTTTCTTTACGCCGCCATTATATTTAAGAGCTCTTACAGTGGCCACCAGAACGACAGCGTCCGGTTTTAAGCCGGCCATACGGCACTTGATGTCAAAGAACTTCTCCGCACCCAGGTCAGCACCGAAACCTGCCTCTGTGATCACTATATCCGCCATCTTCAGGGCAGATTTGGTAGCCCTTACACTGTTGCAGCCATGGGCAATATTTGCGAAAGGTCCGCCGTGGACGATTGCGCCGGTATGCTCCAGGGTCTGGATCAGATTAGGCTTTAAGGCATCCTTGAGCAGGGCTGCCATAGAGCCCACTGCTTTGAGCTGGCCGGCTGTAACAGGATTGCCATCAAGGTCATAGGCTACGATAATGCGGGCCAGTCTTTCCTTCAGGTCTTTCATATCCTTGGCCAGACAGAGAATAGCCATAACCTCTGTAGCTACGGTGATAACAAAATGATCCTCTCTGGTAAAGCCGTCAGTCTTTTTGCCAAGACCTACAACGATGTTTCTGAGGGCCCGGTCATTCATATCAAGACATCTCTTCCAGATTACCTGCCTGGAATCAATTCTTAATTCATTCCCCTGGTGGATATGGTTATCCAGGAGAGCTGCCAGCAGGTTGTTGGCAGAGGTAATCGCGTGGAAATCACCTGTAAAATGAAGATTGATGTCCTCCATGGGAACCACCTGGGCATAGCCGCCGCCGGCAGCTCCTCCCTTGATTCCAAAACAGGGTCCGAGGGAAGGCTCACGGAGGGCAAGAAGACATTTCTTATCTAGCTTTGCCATGGCCTGGGCCAGTCCTATACTTGTGGTTGTCTTTCCTTCTCCGGCCGGCGTAGGATTGATCGCCGTTACAAGAACAAGCTTGCCATCCTCGTTCTTTTCCACTCTCTGAATCAAATCGTCGGTAAATTTGGCTTTATATTTTCCATAAAGCTCCAGGTCATCTTCTGTGATATCATAGAGGGCGGCCACATCCTTGATGGGCTGCATCTGGGCTTCCTGTGCGATCTGAATATCTGTCTTCATAAAAGTACCTCATCCTTTCCTTTAAATTAGAGACTCCTCCAGAGCCCCGGGCGTCAGGGTGGACTCATCCACCGGGATAAAAAAATAAAGGCAGCTCCTAAATGAAGCTGCCCAGACGGTCGGCAAAACATGCGGGAACTGTTCCGGGCAGTCCATAGCTCCCGGCAATGGAATCATACCAAAGCTTGTCATCCCTTAAGCCTGATGGCTAAACCGGTCAGACCTTGGAAACGCTGTCCTAAACCTTACCTTACATGTCACATATTAATCATTCTGATTACACGGTGTAAACTCACCCGATCCGTCAGCAATCAGAACCCGGCAAAACCCTGCCGGTTTAATCGATTAGCTTATTTATTGCATATTTACAATGCTTTGTCAATAGTCTTATTTTTAAGTGTCCTTCTCTTCGAGACCTGGAGGGCGGCAGTTTTCCCCTTCAGGAATCCTTATCTTTCATAAAAAGCCTGTTCTTTAAACCCCTTAATATTTCAAATATTTCGGAGTTTCCCTCCAGCCCATCATTCCACAAAGCCTTCCATCTGAAGGTCCACAAATCCTCCGGATCACCGTTTTACAGAGCCTGCAGCCGGCTGATGGCCTGGTCAATCCTCCTCAGGGACTCTTCCTTGCCAATAATCTCCATAATCTCCGTAGCTCCGCCTGGTGTCATCCGTTTTCCGGACACAGCCGTGCGGACAGGCCACATAACAAGACCTACCATATAGCCTTTGTCCTTGCCGTAGGAGCCCAGAGCCTCAAAAAGAGCGTCATTGCTGAAATCGTCCATGCCGCTTAAGATATCCCTGACTTCCAGCAGAATCTCCAGGGATTTCTCCGGTGTGCACTTATTTCTCTTATTCCTGTACATATCCAGGTCATAGTCCGGAACCTCTTCAAAGAAGTCAATCATTTCCGCAATATCCGGGAAAACCACAATACGGGTCTTGACGAGGGCCGCGATTTTCCTGAGATCATAGTCCTTGGTCACTGTCTTTTTAATGTAGGGCTCTGCCTTCTCATAGAAGCTGTCAAAGTCAAGGGCTTTCATATACTCCCCGTTCATCCATCTCAATTTAACCATATCGAAAACTGCCGGGGACTTGCTGATATGATGATAATCAAAAGCCTCGACCAGTTCAGGCAGAGAGAAAATCTCCCGGTTATCAGAAGGACACCAGCCAAGAAGGGCCACAAAATTCACCACTGCCTCCGTGAGGAAGCCCTGGTCGATCAGATCCTCATAGGAAGAATGGCCGGACCTCTTGGACAGCTTCTGATGGTCTTCATTGGTAATCAGGGGACAGTGGATATACTTGGGCTCTTCCCAGCCGAAGGCCTGGTAAAGCCGGGTGTACTTGGGGGCTGAGGAAAGATACTCATTTCCCCGGACCACATGGGTGATATTCATCAGATGATCGTCAACCACATTGGCAAAATTATAGGTGGGGTATCCGTCAGACTTGATCAGGATCATATCATCCAGCTCCTCGTTGGGCTGGGAAATATCCCCGTAGATCTCATCATGGAAGCTGGTCTCTCCTTCGTTGGGCACATTTGCCCGGATAACAAAGGGCTTGCCGGCTTCGAGATTGGCGGCCACTTCCTCCTCGGAAAGATGGAGACAATGCTTATCGTAGATGCTGATCTCCTTTCCCCCCACAACCTGCTTGAGGGAATTCAGCCTTTCCTGGTCACAGAAACAATAGTAGGCCTCCTTCCTGGCTATCAGCTCTTTGGCATACTTCATATAAAGACCGGAGCTGCAGCGCTCGCTCTGGACATAGGGGCCATAGCCTCCGTCCTTATCCGGACCTTCGTCATGCTTAAGGCCTGTCGCCTCCAGGGTACGGTAAATGATGTCCAGGGCCCCGTCGAAGAGTCTTTCCTGGTCTGTATCCTCTATACGTAAAACAAAATCACCGCCCTCATGCTTGGCGATCAGGTATGTGTAAAGTGCTGTTCTCAGATTGCCGACATGCATCCTGCCTGTGGGGCTGGGCGCAAATCTGGTACGAATTTTCTTCATGATCCTGCCTTTCTATGCGTATGGTCCTGCCAGACGCCTTTTCCTTATTTAATCGTTCTCTTATGAGAAAAGCTCCTATGGTTTACTCAGGAACCACTGCCCCTTCCTGGCTGTGACCAGGTCAGAACCGCTGCCGCTTTCTGACTGAAATTAGGTCAGAACCGCTGCCTTCTCCTGCTTTATAAGTGAGGCAGACCTGCTGGCTCACTGCCAAACATTATAATATAAAATATTTTCCAATACAAGGACAAAGTCAGGAGAGCCTCCGGATCAGGGCCTTGTCTATCCATATGTCTATCCCTCTGCCCGCCATAATCCCTAAAAGTGAACCCTCTTATATATTTGCGAAAAATCCCATGTTATGGTACTCTTATAGCAATAGACTGAGAGGCTCCAGACCGGACCTCCCGTCAGAGAAAATGGCCGCACACTGTCATAATAGAATAAGAAAGAAGGTTATTATGTTATCAGATCTACTGACTTTTTTAGAGACACTTCCTGAGCAGTCCCTGCAGACCGGCGAACAGTTTCTTCCGGATTCTTTTGATATCTATGTTCAAAGGTTTCAGGCTCTCATGGGCCGGTTCGATGATACCTACAAGATGATTGGCGCCATCGTATCCCTGGTCTTTGCCCTGCTGATCTGTTTCTTTGGATATAAGTTTTCCAGAATATTTATGAGCATCACAGGTTTCATCGCCGGAGCCCTCCTGGGTTACGGCGCCGCTACCCAGATTTTTAATCTGACCGGCATCCCTCTGATTGCCGTAGTCGTTGTCGCAGGTATCATCATCGCAGCCATGGCCAGCTGGATCTACCTGGCCGGCATATTTATCCTATGCTTTTTCCTGGCCTTTATGGCTTCTGCCAGCCTGCTGCCCTTCTCAGGGGATATCCAGTTTTTCCTCTGCTGTCTCATCGGTCTGATTATAGCAGCCCTGGCCATGAGATACATGCGGCCTGTCATCATCGTCATCACCAGCCTGGTAGGCGGAATCTGTGCAGCAAGTCTCCTGACTAAGGTTGGTCCTTATCTGAACTTTGCTGTCTTTCACTCTCTGCCTTCCAAAATGGTTCTGGCGGCATCCTTCTTTATCCTGGGCCTCCTTGTCCAGTTCCTGACCACCAGGAATCCCAACAGTCCGGTAAAAAGGCGGCCAAAACACAGCAGAAGATAATAGTAAAAACACATTAGCTAATAATAATCCGCCTGACCGCATTTTTGCGGCAGGCGGCTTTTTCCTTCTTAGTCCCTCGTCAGCGTATCCCTGCTTGTCTGGGCCCATTCATACTGGTTCATGTACTCACCAAGGTAGACAGTACCGTCCCCGGAGAAACCCTTAAGATATTCATAATAATCACAATATACTTTATCCGGGACTATAGCCAGGTATCCCCTCTGACGGGCCAGCGCATCCCCAGCCCCTGCCTCTTCAAGACACTTACGGAGATCCGCTCTCAGATTTTTGGCATAGGATATATGACTGGCCGGGTCTTCATCTTCCCAGAGAATCTCCATGCATTCCTGCATACTGCATAAATCCCCTCTCCGGTCCACAAGATAGGCCAGTAATTCCTTGGTTTTTTTATAGCGGAACTTTATCTGCCGCCCCTCCGGATCAAAAACTTCAAAATTGCCAAAGGTCCTAATATGAATCCTTTTCTCCCTCTGTCCCTTTACAGGGTTACGGAGCTCCTCCAGCTCCCTCTTCACCTTTTCTGATGTCACAGGTTTCATCAGATAACCACTGGCATGCATGGAAAAGGCTTCCGGCGCATACTCACTGTAGCCGGTTGTAAAAATAATATTAATATTGGGATTAAGTTCCTTCAGCTTTTCCGCTAATACCGTCCCCTTCAGATCTCTCATTTCAATATCCAGAAAAGCTACATCGCAGAGGTTGTCCCTGGCGTACTCCAATGCCTTTTTCCCAAAACGAAAGCCCTGGATCTCTTCTCCTTGCGCCACCTTTTTCAAAATATTTAAAAGTCCTTCAAGCGCTATTTTCTCATCATCTACTGCAATGATCCTCAATCGGTCTCCCCCCTATCAATTAACCCTTGCATAAATGTTCTTTTTTACCGGCTTTATGTATATTATAGCTAATACTCCTTTTCTATAGCAAGTCTCCTTCCCGACTTTATACAATATTTACATAAGAATCCGCAAGCATATTCCCCCGCCGGGCGCAGTCAGGCCTATGGCAGAATTACTGTCGCTTGAATGTTACCTACAGGGGTTATCAATTCATAAAAACCCACGGTCTTCCCTATGAATTAAGAGAAGGACAGTAACTTTAAATTACTGTCCTTAAGTAGTCTTTCTGCCTGCCGGGCAATCAGCACTTTAATCTGCCGCCCATATGTCGGAAGCTTATATATTATTTCTAATTACTCTTACTGGGCCGGTGCCGCCGTGGTCTCCGGGGCTGGCGCCGCCGTGGTCTCCGGGGCTGGCGCCGCCGTGGTCTCAGGGGCTGGCGCCGCTGTGGTCTCCGGGGCCGGTGCCGCTGTGGTCTCCGGAGCTGGTGCCGCCGTGGTCTCCGGAGCTG
>CAMOZD010000038.1 GCA_946630645.1 uncultured Lachnospiraceae bacterium | reverse complement strand
CCCTGCAGCTGGTATCTGCCAAGAAGCTCCTCCCGGCCAAATCCCAGAGGCTTTACTTCCAGGGGTGCCAGACCCTTTCCCAGAGAATGGGGCCACTGGCTGTGGGGTGCCAGGTAAACTTCCGGTCCACACTCTTTGTCCAGGCAATGGTACAGTCTTACCCGGACATTTTTCCTATGGTCTTTCCCCGGCCGGGCCGGCTCTGAAACCATTTTGACAAAACCAAGGCTGCCTTCGTACATCAACTCCTCAACGGGGACCCTTCCCCTGCTGTCCACACAGGCAGAAGCTGCCAGCTTCTCGAGCCGGTTCAGCAGGTCCCGGTCACCAGTTCTGGAAGAAGCCTTGATCCCCCAGCCTACCGGACTGCCTCCTATACCCTGGTCGGACCAGGTATACTCATGGCAGTCGAACTGGTATGTCTGTGCCTCTCTCATTGAAGCCACCCTCTTTCCTGCATGTACTTCATGAGGATCCACATGAAGGGCTCCTCAACCCGGATCGGCCGCACTTTGCCTACGGCCCGTACAAGCTGCTGGTCTCCGGAAGTCTGCTCCTCTGTCTCACAGCCCAGGGCCGAGACTGCAAAGAGACTGGCAGCCTTATAATCGTTAAGCTTTCTCTGAAGCCGGAATACTTTCTGGTCAAAAATCTTGCGCAAAACCTGCTGTCTCAGGAAATGTCTGTCCATATCCATGAAACCGCAGGCCACCTGGCCTCTTTCAAAAAGCAGGCTGCTGCCCTTGTATTCCAGGATTTCTCCCAGACCTTCCAGCAGGTCGCTTTTCCCTATGGTCAGGGCTATATATTTCTCTGACAGCAGTTTCTCCCCCAGGGTGGACCTGAGGGCATCGAGAACTGTGTCAATCTTACGTTCATAAAAAAATTCATCCCTGGACGTCTGCTCCAGCAGATAATCCGATCCTCCAAAAACCTGTTTTTCGTTCTCATTGCTCAGCCTCTGGATGGACATCTGCTCCTCGAGGGTCATCAGATGGAGCCGGCGGAGCACCTGGTCTTCATCAGGCATCTGCCTGCTGAACAGGGCATGATTGAGATGCATCTGGGCCGGGTCCACCAGACAGATAAAGCCATCCATATGACGGACAAAACCCGTCCGGCCCATGCCCGTACTCTCCCTGATCAACTCGCCGGCCACATCATAGACGGCGACCAGCAGGAATATGGATGAGTCAGGCAGCCGGTAATTCAATTCCATAAAAACCGGTTTACGGAAAATCTTGCTTGTGCCTGCCGGACATATGCCATCCACAAAAAGCCTGTCCGCATTTTTTTCCATCTCCAGCCGCTCCGGGTCGGATGGATTGCCGGCGGCGCTCCTCACGGTCAGATTATCCCGCTGCATGACATCGTAATCATTCATCATGAGAGAGCACAGATAAACGGTCTTCCCGGAGGCCACACTGCCTGCCAGTCCCACCATGAGCATCTCATAGCGGAAAAAATTCTGGGGCAGTTCATTGTGACAATAGGGGCAGACCATGGTGTTGGAAAAGAGGGTGACGGCTCCCTCCTCGACAAGGAAGGTATAGCCGCAGCTGGCCTCGTCATACTGCTTTCTGGCCAGATTAGCCCCAGAGGAACTGAGCTCCTGGTTGAGGACTGTCAGGGTCTGGTTGTCAATAATACACCTCCGCCCGTCTATGCGGTCCTCCGGCACCCCCATGGCATTCCAGAAATAGATGTAGGGAAGGTCGGGCCTGACCGCAGCGAACTCATTGAGGGCCGGCGACTGGAAACGGGCCCCCTCAGTCTTCAGTAGAAATCCTACCTGGCTGTTGGAGACTTCCCGGAAGCAATATGGACATTTTCTTTTAATATTACGAATTTTTGTCTCCTGCATCAAAGCCTCCGTCACATCCCCATAAATGCCCTCACTGAAATCTCATGCTTGGATTCCAGGATAATATAGTAAAGAATATCCTTCCGCAGCACTGCCTCATAAAGGATGGCACCCTGGTCCCTGCCCAGGCCGGCCTCCCTGATTTCAAAGGGGGCCTTGGCCGACCGGATCAGAATCTCATCCGGATAGTCTGTGGCACAGAAAAGAATGTCCTGGTCTTCTATAAAATAAGTGAAGTCCTTGCCGGAGGGATGTCTTCCAAACATGAGTATCCGGTCCAGAGGAAGACTGCCCTTTCTGAACCTGCCATCATTGAGAACAGCCGAGCAGCCGCCGAAGGCCGCCCCATGGGTGATCAGAAGATCCATCCTGAAAACCCTCCGGCTCTGAATCCTTTCTTCCTCCATCTTCTGGCGATGGACTCTCTCCCGCTCCCTGCGCTCCTCACCGGCAAGCTGGAGGGCCTGGCCGTACAGGTGGCTGGACCTCATCCCGCGGGACTGACTGATCACATAATAAATATATCCATATAAGGTCAGCAGGCTGGCTGCCGCCAGGCTGACCTGTGTCATAATCATCCATCCCATCAGAATACTCCTCTGCTTTCAGCTTCGCTGCTTCCCGGCATTCCGGCTTTACCTTCCCGGCATTCCGGCCTTACGTCTTACAGACTGGGACCACCGGTCATACAGGCCCCTGTGCTTATGCTTATGATACTACTGGTCCCGGTCCCGGGTGTCAAATTCTCACTTTATCCGACTTTTCCGCAGGCCTAGCGGTCCTGCCGCCACAGGTAGTCAGGGTAAATGCTTCCCTTCATAGCCGTGATGGCTTCCGTCACGGAGGCCTTATCCTCCGGATAGGTCACACCAAACCACTTATCATCGGTCTCAAGAACCTCTACCACTGCCCGGTCTTCATTGAGGAGATCTTCTACCACACTGGGCAGAAAATACTCACATTTGACAGGGTTTTCGGCAAAACCTTTTTCAAGAAAAGCGGGAAACTTTTCTTCCAGGGCGTCTAAAAAACTCCGGGAAAAGCCCCAGCAGTTCATGGAAACCGGGGTACCGTCAGGAATGACAGTCCAGCTGGCCCCGTCATCCAGGGTATAGGCGGCTTCCCCATTGACCTTTTCAATCCGGGTACGCTCCACAATCTCTGTCAGCCGGGACTCTTCATCAGTCTGGCAGACACCCCGGGACACATATCCGTTCTCTGTGACCGTATTTTCAATATGAAAACCAACCATGCAGTAGCGGTATTTCTCATCGTCCTGGTGGCTGGTCAGATAATCATAAAGAAGGGAAAATGCCTCCACTCCATAATAATCATCGGCATTGATGACCGCAAAGGGGCCGTCAACCAGGTCTTTACAGCACAGAACCGCATGACCTGTCCCGTAAGGTTTCTGCCGGCCTTCAGGAATCTCAAAGCCTTCCGGCAGACAGTCAAGCTCCTGAAAGGCGTAAGCTACCTCCATGCTGTCTGCCATCTCCCTGCCGATTTTCTCCACAAATTCCTTCTCAATGGCATGCTTGATAATAAAAACCACTTTTTTAAAGCCCGCCCTCTTAGCGTCGTAAACACTGAAATCCAGAATAACGTGCCCCTGCTCATCCACCGGGTCCAGCTGCTTTAAACCGCCATAACGACTCCCCATTCCCGCTGCCAGCACCAGCAGGGCCGGTTCTTTTCCATTTTTATTCATATCTTGTCACTCACTTTCTTTTCCGCCTAAGAGGCCTTATCACATTCATAAATGTATTTTCCCATATCACGGAAAAAACATCAAGGGACTGTTGGGTCCTGGTCTGACATAAATTTTTAAAAAATTCATTATCTATTTATAAATATTTATAGATTATTTATTTTTTTCTTAGGATAAATCCAAATTTTTATTATTATTTTGTTGTCTAAAAGTAAAAATACCTTTATAATAGAAGGAGAAATGTGGAGAGGGGAAAAGCATATGAAACAACTTCGATATACCATTCAGCAATATAATTTATTTTCTAAGACGCAGATTAAGTTGTCTCATGCCAACCTCTATCACTGCGAAGACAATAATTACGACATTTTCCCAGGATACCCATATTCTAAGCTTCTCTATGTTCTAAACGGGTCCGGACAGTTTATCTGTGATGGTACCTGTGTTCCTGTAAAAGAAAAAGATTTTATCATCACCAACCCCCACAAACACCGTTTTTTCATAGAAGTTGACCATGACTCTCTTGACTTTGTCATCCTGGGTATTGAAAACCTGAATTTTATTATTGATGACGAACCTATGAGAGAGGCCATCCGGGGAGTAAGTCTCGACAGTCCTGTTGCCGATGCTCTGATGACTTATCTGATTCAGGAGATCCAGGAACAGAAAAAAGAGTATGAGGCTATATGTAACTATTATCTGAATGTTATTCTGATTGAACTGCACCGCCATACCAACATTTTCTGCAATATATCCACCAAGGAAAAGAAGGCCAAGGATTGCCGTTTTGTCAGGGATTATCTGGACAAACATTTCCGGGAAAATATCACTCTTGATCTTCTCTCTGAAAAGAGCAGCATGAATAAGTATTATCTCGTTCATTCCTTTACAAAGAATTTCGGATGTTCACCCATCAATTACCTGAATGAAAAAAGAATTGAAGAGAGCAAAAGGCTTTTAGAGACCACCAATTACTCCATTGCGGAGATTGCAGACCAGATTGGTTTTTCTTCCCAATCATACTTCTCCCAGTCCTTTAAGAAAAATACTTATATGACACCTAATGAGTACCGCCGGTCTACCCGGCTCCTGTAAAATGGCGGTTTGACCGGTCCGGCTTAACAAGAAACAGCGGGGTTTTAAACCATAAATCCCCGCCTCACTTGAACTGACTCCCAAAAGTTAGAAACTCATCTAGCTTTTGGGGGTCAGTTTATTCTTTCTATTTATTTTATAATCAGCACTTTTTAAAAGCGGCACCCTTAAAAACCAGCATTATTAAAAGCATCCTTGCCGGCAGCTTCCTATCCTGATGAATCCCCACAGGCAAACAATTACATCAGTTCTCTTGAAAGGGCAAAGGCCAGACATATGAGACAGCCGGTGACCATATGCCAGTCAGGCCCGGTCCAGCCAGGGACAGAAGGATCCTCCCCTGCCGCTTGGCCCTCCTTGCCCGTCGGAGTCTTCCCCAGGGTCTTCATCAAAAAAAGGATGGCAAGGAAACAGAGGACTGCCACAAGAAAACCTGTCCCTATGGAGGCAGGGAGCAGGTGCCCCTTTTCATAAAGAACCGGTGTCAAGGGATAATAGGAGCCTATATGGACGGACAGGAGTCCCTGGACCAGACTGCTTTCCAGCAGGCTTGTCACCAGGACGGACAGCCCGTTAAAGACAAAATGCATGCCCATAGTCAGGGTCAGGTTGCCAGTGACCAGGATTACGGTACTGAGCAGCATCCCCGCCGCAAAGGCATAGATCATCTGGTTAAAATTCATATGCATGAGAGCAAAAAGCAGGGCTGTCACCAGGGCCGCCTTCCGGCCGGCCCCCATGCCCTGGAAAAGAATTCCTCTGAAGAGAGTCTCTTCTATCAGGGCAGGCATGAGCGCAAAGATCAGCAGAGATCCCGGAATATTCTGACCGACTGCCGTCAGTGATTCGCCTACATAGTTTCTGAAAACCACCTCAGACCAGGCATTAAAATAGGCACAGAAAAAATACATGAGGCAGCCTGAAAGCAGCATGGCCATAAGCTGCAGGGGCCCCACTGGTCTGATCCGGCAATATTTTCCCAGGGAAATGTAATTCTTTGCCCGAAGCCAGAGAATCAGGTCCATCTCCACCATCAGCAGGAGCATGCTGGCCCTGTAGCCTGAAGGCAGTCCCCAGGTAACCAGGTAAAAGAAAAGCGGTACCGCTATCCCACCGGCTGCCGCCTGGTACCATTTTCCCCCGCCGGCCAGCCAGCCGGCCCCAAGGCCGATGCCAAGGCAGACCAAATGGCTGCCCCCCGGGATAATCTGGGCATAAGCCGCCAGCAAAGACCCGCCGATATGGATCAGGACCGCCAGCAGCCATATTCTGTTAACATCTTTTATAGAAACCATTATACTAACTTAATTCCCTCATCCGTAATCAGTATTTTCTTCATCTTGTAAAGCCGGCCTATGGCCCTTTTAAATTCATTCTTGCTCATGGCAAATTCCCCGCGGATCTCTTCCGGGGAGGACTTGTCATGATAGGGAAGGCTGCCGCCGTATTCCTGCAGCTTCTCCATAATCTTCCGGGAATCCTCATCAATCTGCAGATAGGCTTTTTTCCTGAGACTGAGGTTGAGCTTGCCATCCTCCCGCACATCCATGACACGGCAGTCCACTTCCTGGCCGATATAGGTCCTGCGGACTAGCTCCTTCTGGGGAATCATACCCACATAAAGCCGGTCGACTGCCACAAAGCAGCCATATTCCGGATTCATGCCAAAGACAATCCCCTTCACCTGGTCATCCGCCTTGTAGGGGGAATCTGTCCTGAGGAAATCATAAACCTTCATGGTCGCACAGAGCCTGTCACTTTTATCCACATAGAGAGACACCAGATACTTGTCTCCCTTCTGTACCTTTTTCGTCTGCTCACTGAAGGGCAGCAGCAGGTCTTTCTCCAGACCCCAGTCCAGAAAAGCCCCGATTCCCGTAACCTCTCTAACCTCCAGGACTGCCAAGCCTCCCAGCTCCAGCATGGGCATTCTGACGGTGGCAATCAACCTGTCCTCAGAATCCCTGTAGACGAAGACTTCTATCTGGTCCCCGACAGCCAGACCTTGAGGAACCTGTCTGGCCGGAAGCAGCACGCAGTTATCCTTTTTGTCCTGCTTTCCCGGTCTACTCTGGTCTGGTCTTCTTCCCTTGTTCCTGAAATCCTGTCCCGTCCTGGGGTCCTTGTCCCCGGCTCTTCTTCCCCTCCTGTCCCGGTCCCTGCCGGTCTCTTTTCTGTAGGAAACCCGTCCTGCGTCTGCCTGGTCTGCGTCCGGCAGACGGTCAGACAGGTATACACCAAAATCCGTCTTATGATCCATATAGAGGGTCTGCTTTCTTCCAAGTTCTATCATATTCTATCACCAATTTCTTTCTGAATTATTATCTTTACCCTATTTCCCTATCCCTGCTTTTCTGACTGGTCCTTCTTATAAAACTCCACAAGGCAGAGCAGTTCTCCGTCCTGATTGTGGAACTTAATCCTTGTCTTATCCTCTTCCTGGCAGCGATAGACCCTGAGCTGGTCCCTGTATTGGGCAGCCTTCCTGTAATCGATCCGGACCCGGTCAGGAAACTCCCGGTCAGAGAGCAGGCTCTCGGCCCAGAGCATATAGAAATTATTATTGACATGGTTGTTGGTATCCAGATAATACTTTGTCACTTCTATAATATCTTCTTCCTGCCAGTCCCCTTTGGCGTCGATTTTCCGGGAGATACTGCACTCATAGTCAACCGGTTCAGGGATATATCTTTTCTCCAGGTCCATGGGAATCTTACAGGGGAGCATATTCTCCGTATTCATGTAGATCCAGAGTGACTCCCCATCGGCTATGCAGGTCCCTTCTTTGTCCTGGAGTGTAAACCGCCGGTAGCCATAGTAGCGGCGCATACGGATTGCCTCGGTTGTGATGACAAGATCCTCATGCAGCCGGGCTGTCCTGGAAAAACGAATATCGTAGCCTATCAGGTACCAGGCCCTGTTCATCTTGAACTCCTCATAAACCCCATCCCCCAGCAAGTCTGACTGCAGGGTACTGCAATCCTGGAAATAGTCCAGAATCTGGTGGGGCGGAACAATTCCGTGCCTGTTAACTTCACTGTATCTGACCTTGATAGGCATCTCAAATCTCATCTTTTTCTCCTTCACTCATATTTTTTTTAACCGGGCAGCCTTCAGAACAACAAGAAAAAGTACTCTTGCGGACTTTCGCCTCCTGCGCGGTCACGCCAATGCCATAATACCTATGCACCAGAGGGAACTTCCCGGATGGTATTTCATTTATGCTACTTCCCCTTTTGGTAATTCCCTGATTTTCCACAAATAAAAAAGGACCCTGCAATGTTTATAACTGTAACAGAATCCTTTAGATAGTTCAACTATAAAATTAAGCATAAAACCTTTAAATAAAACGGTTTTTCCTCTCCTGTTCCTCCTGGATCACCATCTTCATGGAAGTCTCAACAGCGGAGGTCTCTCCGAAGAAAGCAAGTGTGGTAATGTGCTGAGGACAGCTTCCGTTAATCTCTACCGGATAAACGTTGCTGGTCTTGGCAACGCGGTCCGCATAATAGAGAATACTTGCCACAGTTGTCTGGAACAATCCAATCGCATTAAACTTTCTCTCTTCCAGCTCTTTCCTGCTCTCTGCATTCATCTTACGGTAAAACATCTGTAAAGAAAG
>CAMOZD010000037.1 GCA_946630645.1 uncultured Lachnospiraceae bacterium | reverse complement strand
GACAATTTATTCAGAAATACAACTCTGGTATGATGATTTCATTAAATCACAGACAGGAATTATTTGTCTTAATAAATTTGATGAAGTAATGCCTACCTATAAAGATAAGCTTACCGACATGAAGAAAATAGATTATATCCTTTGGAGCACACGTGATTAAGGGAGAGTTATTATCCAAGTTTCGGTTTGTTTCATGTCAATTCATGCTAATTCATATAAAATCCATTGAAAATCCATGGTTACTATGGTAAAATATTACGCATTGCAACGGGCTTTTCCAGAGTCAGCATTCTGAAGCACTCGAAGATAAAGGAGATTTAAGAAGTTATGAAATTAGGTATTGTAGGCCTCCCCAACGTGGGGAAAAGTACTCTTTTTAATTCACTTACCAAAGCAGGGGCTGAATCGGCCAACTACCCCTTCTGCACCATAGATCCCAATGTGGGAGTTGTCCCCGTTCCCGACAGCAGGCTGCAGGTTCTTTCTGACATGTATGACTCAGCCAAGATCGTTCCTGCCGCCATAGAATTCGTAGATATTGCCGGCCTGGTCAAGGGTGCCTCCAGGGGTGAGGGTCTGGGCAACCAGTTCCTGGCCAACATCCGTGAGGTGGACGCCATCGTCCATGTGGTCCGCTGCTTTGATGATGCCAATGTCATCCATGTCGACGGCAGTGTAGACCCCTTGAGGGATATTGAGACCATTAATTTTGAGTTGATTTTTGCGGATATGGAGGTCCTGGAAAGACGGATCGCCAAACAGGCCCGGGCCGCCCGCAATGACAAAAAAGCCGCTGAGGAAGTAAAGCTTGCCCAGCGGATGAAAGACTATTTAGAGGAAGGCCACCTGGCCAAGACCTTTGAGTCGGAAAGTGAAGAAAACCAGGCCCTGGTTGACGAGTGGAACCTGCTGACTGCCAAACCAGTCATCTTCGCCGCCAATGTAGCCGAGGATGACCTGGCCGATGACGGGGCTTCCAACCCCTATGTCCAGACTGTCCGCAGCTATGCGGCAGAATGTGACGCCGGCGTCTTTGTGGTCTGTGCCCAGATTGAGCAGGAGATTTCTGAACTGGATGAAGATGAAAAGTCACTTTTCCTGGAGGACCTGGGTCTGAAGGAATCGGGCCTGGAGAAACTGGTCACAGCCAGCTATGACCTTCTGGGTCTCATCTCCTACCTGACGGCCGGCCCCATTGAGTCCAAGGCCTGGACCATCAAAAAGGGGACCAAGGCGCCCCAGGCTGCCGGCAAGATCCACTCCGATTTTGAGCGGGGCTTCATCAAGGCTGATGTGATCAGCTATGATGATCTCATTGCCAATGGAACTATGGCCGCTGCCAGAGACAAGGGACTGGTCCGGTCTGAGGGCAAGGAGTATGTCATGCAGGATGGCGATGTGGTCCTTTTTAAATTCAATGTGTAAAAAGAGCAGGAATATCCAGAGAAAGCTCTGCAGGACTAATCATTGAAACCAGGGGAAAGCAGGATATAACATTTCCCTATATAGGAAATATAAGTCTGCTGGTCCGGCATATCATAATTCAATAGCAGATATTCCATAAAAACGGGCCGGGGATTTCAGTCCCTGGCCCTGATTACCAGAAGGAAGCCTTCCTTAAAGTGCAGGCTTCCTTTTTTTTCTGTCATAAAGTTGCTGATACCCAGGCTGACAAATCTTTCCAGGCAATAATCTTCCAGGGGGTAGGAAAAGCCTGTGAGGGTCAGTCCCTCCACCCTGTCACTGCAGGCCAGAAGGGAGAAAAAAGGAAAGTCCTCCTCCTGCTCATAGATCCTGTCGCAGGGACCCTTGAGCATCTCCACCTGGTTATGGCCGTCCAGGAGGCGGCAGCTGATTCCCCGGCCGGCCAGGTAGGCCAGATTAAAAACATTGGCCAGGGTGTGGTCCAGCCTGGAGCCGGTCCCGCCCAGGACCACCACCTCCGAAGCCCCCAGCTCTGCAGCATAGTGAAGGGCCAGGTCTGTATCCGTGTAATCCTTCCTCTCCGGAAAGGTCCGGACCGGCACACCCAGGGTCTTATAATACTCCAGCAGGGTCAGGTCCTTCAGACTGTCAAAGTCACCCAGAATATCTGTGGGCACAAGACCGGCCTCCCGGCACCGGGCCAGGCCCGCGTCGGCAGCCAGGATCCGGTCATAGCTGCCCTGGCGGCTTTCTTTTTCCAGCAGAGCCAGGTCCACCTGGCCTCCCGATACAATCAGAAGCTTCATCTACCATTTCCTCCTTGCTTTCAACTCTTCGAAAAACAGACAGTAATCCTCATAGCGCATGGTGCTGATCTCCCCCGCCTCCACAGCCTGCTTGACGGAGCAGTCAGGCTCGCTGATGTGCTGGCAGTCCAGGAAGCGGCAGGGAGAGCAGGAAGAAAACTCTGGAAAATAATTTTTCAGATCTTCCTTTTCCATGTCAAAAAGCTCCAGGGAGCTGAAGCCAGGCGTGTCCAAAAGATACGAATCGTCCCCGATATAAATCAGCTCCGAATGCCTGGTGGTGTGTTTGCCCCTCTTGATCTTCTCACTGACCGACCCGGTCTCCATCTTTCTTGCGCCACTGACCCTGTTTAAGAGGGAGGACTTACCCACGCCCGAGGGTCCGGCCAGGACTGTTGTTTTCCCTTTAAGCAGCTGGTCTATGGTCCCCGTATCCTCGCGGAGGGCAGAGACTATATGGACCTGGGCACCGCTGCCCCGGAAGCTTTCCCTGACGTAGTCTCTCTCCTCTGGACTGGAAAGGTCAGCCTTATTAAAGCATATGACAACCGGCAGCTTCTGCTGCTCCATCATAACAAGGAAGGTATTTAACAGATGATAGTTGGGCTCAGGCTCATGGAAGGCAAAAACCACCAGGGCCTGGTCCACATTGGCCACCATGGGCCGGATCAGACTGTTCCTGCGCTCATGTATCTTTGTGATACTTCCTTCCATGTCCTGGTCTGACAGGATTTCAATATCCACATAGTCCCCCACATTGGGGCGGATTTTCTTTTTGCGGAAGATTCCCCTTGCCCGGCATGCATAGACCCGGTCGCCGTCCACATGGACATAGTAGAGTCCTCCGACCCCCTTTATAATTCTTCCTCTCATTTTTATTCTCCTATGCCGCCATTTCCAGGCGGCCGGCTGTCTCCCGGCCTTTACAAGGAATCCCCCGCTGCACTGGGGTTACGGGGGATTGGCAATCACCGGCAGGGACCTCTCTGGTCCCTCCGGCTGCTTTTATTTACAACTGCATGTTCCAGGCCTTCTCAGGCCGTCCTCCCTGTCCTGGGTAAATCAGTCGGCTATGGCCTGAATCATGACTGGATAAGAGGCATACTCCTCTCCGTTTACATACATGATGACCACGCCGCTGCCCTCCTGGATTCCGTCAAAGGTCAGATTCATGGGAAAGTCGTCATTGGTCACATTACTTTTCGCAAAAATGGTACTCTTACTGTCTCCCTGTTCAAGGACCATCTCCACATAACCGGATTCATCCTCCTCAAAGGGACCGGAATCCAGCATCAGGGTAGCTTCATAATGATAGCGCTCCTGCTCACCCAGGCTGATGACAATGGACACTGCAGTCCCCTTGTCCACCATGGTGCCGGCGGCGATATCCTGGGAGATCACATCTCCGACGCCAACCTCACCACTGTAATCGCTGGTGATATTGCCGAGGATAAGACCAACCCGGTTCAGCTCCTTTTCCGCATTTTTCTGGGACTGGCCGCTCAGGGTAGGTACTCTCACCTGCTCAAGGCCCTTGCTTATGGTGATGGTCACTGTGAAGCCCTTATCCACAACACTGCCGCCGACAGGACTCTGCCTGATCACATAGCCTTCCTTGACAGTATCGCTGGTGGCATAGGTCTTCATCACTCCAAGGCCCATGTCCTCCAGGGTTCTTGCGGCCTCCTCCTCTGTCTGGTTGACCAGGGCCGGTACCTCCAGGCTGTCGGAAATGGTTTCCGCCAGGCCCAGGGTCAGGGTAATCCTTGTCCCGGTTTCGACCTCCTCGCCCTCATTATAGTCCTGGGCTACAACAATCAGGTCTTCCACGGTAGAATTGACATTCTCATCATAGACAAAAGAACAGCGCAGACCCAGGGAGGTCACCTTGGTTTCTGCCTCATTACGGTTCATATCCAGGAAGGAGGGCAGTTCCACGAAGCTGGGCCGGGTGGAAGCCGGAAGAGCCCTGCTTGTGGCCTCCGTACTTATAGTGGTGGCTATATCCCCGCCTGTAAAAAGATGGAAAGCATTTCCCAGGGAATATATGGCAGCACCGGCTATGGCGATACCCATGATCACAGTCACCGCGATGACCAGCTTCTCCAGGCGGGAATGATCTTCCTCCCCGTCCTCAGGCTCATCATTCTGATCATCCTGGTCCGGCTCCTCCTCATTCAGGGGAAGAGCCCTTCTCTGGCTGCTGTCATCACTGGAATTCTCCTGGCCGGAGCCGGGTCTGTCTTCTACCGTCAGGGTTCTTCCCCTGCGCAGGGACTCCCTGATCTTCTCCAGCTCCTGCCGGTCTCTATTTACAGTAGGCGAATCATCAACCATCAGATTGGTATAAACATAATCCCCGTCCGGAGATTCAAACACTCTTTCTAAATCACTGATCAGAGCCGCCGCATTATTGTAGCGCTGTTCCGGGCTTTTCATGGTACACTTGAGGATAATATTCTCAAGGCTTGCCGGAATGTCCGGAAAATAACAGCGGGGCGGTGTGATCTCCTCCCGGATATGCATGAGAGCTATGGCGACACTGTTCTCCCCGTCAAAGGGCACCCTGCCCGTCGCCATCTCATAGATGGTGATGCCGAGAGAGTAAATATCACTTCTGGCATCAGAAAATCCTCCCCTGGCCTGCTCCGGGGAAATGTAATGGACTGAGCCCATGGCATTGGAAGAAATGGTGTCCATGGTAGCCACCTTGGCTATGCCGAAATCCGTCACCTTGGCCCTGCCACTGTCGGAAACGATAATATTCTGGGGCTTGATATCCCTGTGGATAATCCCATGGCTGTGGGCTGTCTTCAGGGCCTGGGCAATCTGGATGGCTATGTCCACGGTCTCCCGGGCACTCAGTCTTCCATAACGTCTGATATACTGCTTGAGGGTCATACCCTCAGCCAGCTCCATGACAATATAATGGATTCCGTCCCTGTACTCGGCGTCATAGATCTCCACGATATTGGGATGGCTTATATTGGCTGTTGCTTCCGCCTCTGCCACAAACTTTTTCACGAAGGTATCGTTCTCGTAGTATTCCCTGCGAAGCACCTTGATCGCCACGAAGCGGTCCTGCTCCCTGTCCTTTGCCTTATAGACATCGGCCATGCCTCCGGATCCGATATGGGCGAGAATTTCATAACGCTCTCCCAGCAGGATTCCTTCTTTCAGCATTCCGCATCCCTCCCGTTCTCACGGCGGGCAGCCACTACAGTTATATTGTCAAGCCCTCCAAAATAAAGTGCCTCGTCAATACAATGCCCTACAAGCTCCTCGTCGGACAAATCTTTAGCCAGTAAGTCCAGGAGGTCCTCATCATCCACCATGTTGGACAAGCCATCAGAACAGAGCAGGATACGGCTTCCCTCAGGAAAGTCAATCAGGAAAAAGTCCGGCTCCACTTCATCGGCCACACCGATCGCACGGGTAATAATATTCTTCTGTGGATGATTGCGGCTCTCAGCCGGCCTCAGCTCACCGGCTCTCACCATCTCCTCCACCAGGGAATGATCCAGGGTAATCTGGCGCAGACTGCCATTATAAAAATAACAACGGCTGTCGCCGATATTCATAATATAAGCCTTTCCCTCCAGTATTGTAGCAACCACGAAGGTCGTTCCCATACCCTCGTAGTCCGCATCCTCCCGGGAAAGCTGATAAACCTCTTTATTCACCTGACGGATAATCTTCTCCATGGCAGAAAAGGTGAACTGGCCCTCGGTCCGGCCTGCCAGTTCCACAAACCGGCTGACTGCCAGAGAGGAGGCCTTGTCTCCTGCCTTGTGGCCGCCCATTCCGTCGGCCACGATGTACAAATTGGGGAAGCAGCCGACAGGCTCATCGTTACGGTAAAAATAATCCTGGTTGACACTGCGCTTTTTTCCGATATCTGTCGCTCCGTAGGATGTCATCAGCTTCCACTCCTTTCCACATAGCTTTTTCTCAGCTGCCCGCAGGCAGCCTGGATGTCTCTGCCCATTTCCCGGCGGACAGTAACCTGCACATGATTCCTTTCAAGCAGGCCGGCAAAGGCGTCCACCCGGCTCCTGTCCGGCTGTTCATAGGTCCTTTCTGAAATGGGATTGACCGGAATCAGGTTGATGTGGCAATTCATGCCTGCCACTCTCCTGACCAGTTCTTCCGCCTGCTCTTTCCCATCATTGACCCCGCGGACAAGACTATATTCAAAGGTAACTCTTCTTTTTGTTTTTTCTGTGTAATAGCGGGCCGCCTCCATCAATTCTTCCATGGAATAACGGTTGGCCACCGGCATGAGCTCCCTCCTCATCCTGTCATTGGGAGCATGGAGGGATATGGCCAGGGTAACCTGGGGCAGGTCGTCGGCAAACCGGTAGATCTGCGGAACCAGTCCGCAGGTTGAAACGGTGATATTTCTCCTGCTGATACCCAGCCCTCCGGAATCACTGAGAATCTCAATCATCCGGCAGAGACTGTCATAGTTATCAAAGGGCTCCCCGGTCCCCATGACAACCACATGGGAAACCCGCTGCCCTGTCTCTGCCTGAATACTGTAAATCTGGTCGAGCATCTCTGAAGGGTACAGGTTCCTGGTCAGGCCAAGGAGGGTCGAGGCGCAGAAGCGGCAGCCCATCCTGCATCCGGCCTGGGAGGAAATGCACACTGAATTGCCATGCTTATAGGGCATGAGGACACTCTCAATCACATTGCCGTCATGGAGACGGAAAAGGTATTTTTTCGTACCGTCCAGCTCAGAAGAAAGGCAGGCCTCCCGGCGGACGCCGTAGAGGGGATAAGCCTCAGTCAGCCGCGCAAGAAAAGCCGGGGAAACATTAGTAATCTGACCTGTCTCCCTAACCAGCTTTTTGTGCAGCCAGCCATAGATCTGGCCGGCCCGGAACTTTTTCTCTCCCAGCTCTGTGACTGCCGAAAGCAGTTCCGGGGCTGTCATTGATCTCAAATCTGTCCACTGCATATTCTACTCCATTCCAAAGCTGCTACAGGCCGCCCTTGTCAGTCAGCCGGCCTTGTAAACCGGGCCATAAAAAAACCGTCACAGCTGTCCCTGCCCGGGACAAGCTGGATATAGCCCTTGTCCCCCGTCCGGCCTTTGAGCTTAGCGGGAAGCCGGGCCTCTATGGAGGAGGCCTGGAGGGGGGTATTGTTCAGAATCCAGTCTACATTCTCTTCATTCTCTTCTTTGAGAAGAGTACAGGTAGAGTAGACCAGACTGCCTCCTGGTCTGACATACTGCCAGGCCAGGGCAAGAATCTCTCTCTGCAGCCGGACCAGGTCAGAGAGACGGTCCGGTTCCAGGTTATATTTTATATCATTTTTACGGCCCATGATGCCCAGACCGCTGCAAGGCAGGTCGGCAAGTACCAGGTCCGCAGAAGCCAGCATGGTGTCATCCTTTTTTCTGGCGTCCCACTGCTGGACTTCCAGACTGGAAAAGCCCAGTCTCTCATTATTCTCTTCAATCAGGTCTGTCTTATATTCTGTCAGGTCCCTGGCGATCACCCGGCCAGTCTCACCGGCCAGGTCTGCCGCCATAAAGGCCTTGCCGCCGGGTGCGGCACAGATATCCAGGACCAGGTCTCCCTCCTTTACTCCGGCGATCTCCACCGCCAGCTGGGAACTCTCATCCTGAACCGTAAAATATCCCTGGCGGAAGGCGGCGACCCGGTTTAGGGAATCCAGTCCCTCCAGGACAAAGGCCCCCTTGACATAGTCGCCCTCGCGGACCGTCAGTCCTTCCTGCACCAGCAGGTCTCTGAGCTGGTCCGGGGAAATACGGCTTGTGCAGGTCCTGATGGTAAGGGGCCTTTCTTCCAGAAAGGATAAGAGCATGCGCTCTGTATCCTCCTTACCATATTCCTCTAATAAAAGGGCCACAAGCCAGCCGGGCGCTGACCCGGCCACAGACAGATAAGCAGGGTAGTCTTTATCCTTGTCCGGCAGGCTGATCTTGTCCTTCCCCCTGGCCACAGCCCGGAGGACACCATTGACAAAACCTGCCAAACCTGTGAAATGTCTCTTTTTAGCCAGTTTGACTGCCTCACTGCAGGCCGCCGC
>CAMOZD010000036.1 GCA_946630645.1 uncultured Lachnospiraceae bacterium | reverse complement strand
TGGCAGCCGCTGCTTCTGCTCTTGCTGCGGCATCTTCTGCTCTCTTCACAGCTGCCTCAATCTTTTCTTCCGCTGTCAGCTCTTTGGCCTGTTCGGTCTGACCTGTGGTTTCAGCCTTCTGATTGTCCACACTCATGTCAAAGAAGCTCCTGCTGGCACAGCTCATATTACCGCACTTGGAACAATCCCCACATCCGATGGGCATATCCTTTCTTTCTTCAGCTGGCTTGCGGTTGTTTAACTTATTGCGGACAGCCACAAGACAGGCCAGTACCAGGAAGGCACCCGGCGCCAGAATAAATATAGTTGCAGGAGTGTAAACCTCCTCAGGAAGGATGGTCACACCGAACATACATCCGGATCCTAAAAGTTCACGGAAGGCACCGAGAATGGTCAGGGCCAGAGTGAAACCAAGACCCATACCCAGTCCGTCAAAGAAGGAGGACACGGGACCGTTTTTGCTGGCGTAGGACTCGGCACGTCCCAGGATAATACAGTTAACAACAATCAGGGGAATGTATACTCCCAGGGCCTTATTAAGGCTGGGAACATAAGCCTCAAGGACAAACTGTACGATGGTTACCAGGGAGGCGATTACTACGATGTAGGCCGGGATCCTGACTCTGTCCGGAATAAAGTTACGGAGCATGGAAATCAGGAGATTGGAGAACATCAGAACCGCTGTGGTGGTCATACCCATACCAAAGCCATTGATGGCCGATGTGGTAACGGCCAGGGTCGGACACATACCAAGAATCAGGACCAGGGTCGGATTCTCTTTTAAAATACCATTATATAATCTTTCAACAGGGCTGTTTGGTTTCATCTTATTTACCTCCTTCTAAAGTCTGGAAATAAGCAAGACAGTTGTTCATCAGACCTGTAACTGCTTTACTTGTGATCGTCGCACCGGAGATGGCATCAATCTTGTAGTCAGCATCATCACCACTGCCATCCTTAACAACAGAGAAGGCCTCTACCTTCTTTTCAGCAAACTGGGAGGACCATTCATCGGTGTTGGCATTCATACCAAGACCGGCGGTCTCACCGATTTCCAGGACGGAGTAGCCGGTAACGGTACCGTCAGTCCTGATACCTACTGTGAGCTCAATATCGCCACCGTAACCCTTGTGGGTTGTAGCATCAAAAATATAACCTAATTCTTTTCCGGATCCATCTTTGGCCACAACAGCGGAGGTAATCTCATCACCCATATGGTCATCCACAGTATTATCCTTATTGGCAGCGATCACCTTGGAAGCCTCCTCCGGTGAAAAGCCTTCCAGGTTCTCAAATTTCTCTGCTTCAGGAAAAACCTTCTTATAGGCTTCCATCTGGGTTTTTTCCTGCTGAATCCTGATGGGTTCCTTGGTCACTTCATAAATGACACCCAGAAGGATACCTGCAACCAGGGTGATAACAATCAATTTCAGGCAATCTTTAATCAAAGCATTCATTCTTTCTTGCCTCCTTTCCCGAAAGCGACCGGAGTCGTGTATCTCTCGATCAGAGGAACAAGCAGGTTGCTGAAGATGATCGCATAGGAAACACCCTCAGAGGATCCGCCGAATATTCGGAATAAACCGGTCAGGATACCGAGTATGATTCCGAAAATAATCTGTCCCTTAGGAGTGATTGGGGAAGTGACATAGTCTGTCGCCATAAAGAAAGCACCCAGCATAAGGCCGCCACCGAACATGTGGGCAGCCAGATAATTGACATCAAATCCATGTCCTCCGAAAAGGAGTACAAAGACAGCCAGTGTGCCTATATAGCAGACAGGAATCCGCCAGCTGATAATTTTGCGGGCGATCAGATACAGGCCTCCCAGAATCAGCAGTAAGGCTGAGGTCTCACCGATAGTACCTGCCGTGTTACCGAAGAACATGGCCCGGAGGTTTACTGTCTCTCCTGCTTTCAGGGCTGCCAGGGGAGTAGCACCTGTCGTGGCATCAAAACTGCCCCCAAATCCTTTATAGGAAAAATTAGTCATAAGTCCTGCATAGGAAATTAGAAGGAAACATCTTGCCCCGAGGGCAGGGTTCATAAAGTTCTGTCCGAGACCACCGAAGATCTGTTTTACCACAATAATGGCAAAGATACCACCGATGACCGGAATAAAAAAGGGAACCTCCGGCGGCAGGTTCATGGCCAGAAGAAGGCCGGTCAGGGCTGCTGAACAGTCCATGATAGTAATCTTCTTATGCATGAAATGCTGCCATGCGTACTCTGCTATGATACAGGTAGCTACACAGATTATTGTATTAATTATGGCTTTCCAGCCGAAATTCCACCATCCCAGGAAAGTTGCGGGAAGAAGGGCTATGATCACATCCAGCATAATGCTGTGGGTCGTCGCTTTATCCCTGACATGAGGATTGGCAGACACGTTATAGAATTGTTCGTTCATCTTTCACCTCTCCTTATGCTTTTTTTCTTCTTCGTAAAGCCAGGGCCTCACGGCGGCCTGTCTTCATGGACTGGGTCAGTCTTCTCTTAGCCGGACAGATGTAAGAGCAGCATCCGCACTCTACACACTCACAGCCGTCAAGCTGGTCAAATAATTCAAAATCTCCCCGGTCGGCAATCTCTGAAAGCTTGGTAGGCATGAGACCTGCGGGACATACTTCAATACATCTGCCGCAGCGGATACAATTACTGGGCTCGCAGGCACGAACCTCATCCTTTGTAAAGCAAAGGAGGGAGGAAAATGTCTTGCCGCAGGGAACGTCCAGAGTAGACAGGGCCATACCCATCATGGGGCCGCCGGATATGACTTTTTCCGGCTGCACCTTGAAGCCGCCTGCCGCCTCGGCAAGTTCTGCCGCGTTGGTACCCGCTTTTACCTTGTAATTACCAGGATTAACCACAGCATCCCCAGTCACCGTAACCACTCTCTCATAGAGGGGCTTTCCAAGGGTTACAGCCTCATGGATCGCAATGGCTGTGGCCACATTATCCACGATACAACCGGCGTCAGCCGGGATCATGGAGGCATTGATGGCTCTTCCCGTAACCGCAAATATCAGGGAACGCTCAGCACCCTGCGGATACTTGGTCTTTAAGGCAGCCACCTCTATCCTGTCCTCTGTCTTACAAAGTTCAGTTAATTTTGCGATGGCCTCCGGCTTGTTGTCCTCAATACCGATAACACCTTTTGCTTCTGGGAACAGGGCCAGGATCAGGTTCAGGCCTGAGATCAACTGGTCCGGTATCTCCATCATACAGCGGTAGTCGGCGGTGATATAAGGCTCACACTCTGCGGCATTGATGATGATCCTGTCAATCTTTTCCGGCTCCTTGGGTGTAAGCTTTACATGGGTGGGGAATCCGGCTCCACCCAGACCGACAATTCCTGCCTCTTTTACGGCATTGATAATGGCATCCCTGTCCGGATTCTCAACCGGCGTGAATTCAGCCTGTTCATAAAGGCCGTCATTTTCCACGATGATACAGTTGACCTTATTGCCTGAGACAGTCATTCTCTGCTCAATCTTCTTCACCTTTCCGGATACCGAACTGTGAATATTGGCAGATACAAATCCTCCAGCCTCGGCGATCTTCTGCCCGACCAGAACCCGGTCCCCCTTCTTGACACATGCCACGGCAGGGGCGCCGATATGCTGGCTCAGGGGAAAGACCATCTCTCCCTTTGGAAGATACTCAGTAATGGGCCGGTCTTTACTCAGCTCTTTACCGTCGTAAGGATGGAGGCCACCTCTAAATGTTAGCAGTCCCATTTTTCTACCTTCTTTCTATAATGTTTAGAAAAGTCATGGTGTGAACCAGCCTGTCACAAGAACTTGCATAGGGCCACTTGGCCAGACGCAAAATACGGTAGAAAAGCTGGTAATCACACTAAATCATCCTAATATTATAGGAAAAAAAAAGAGAAATCAAGATGTGTTAAATATATAACATAACTTAATTTCACTTTTTTCTCATTATTCCACATTATTTTGTTGATATTGCTAAAATAATAAAGTAAAAAATTGTATTAAAAATCAGATTGTATAGAAAAGAAAACAATATTATTTCTTGTTTTTACCATTAAATGTTATAGAAATAACAATATCCTCCCATAAACTTAACATTGTTATTCGTATTCTATTATTTAGTAACCAGATCAAAATCCTGGTTTTTTTCTGTAGAAACATCCTGGTCCCGGGCAGGAAGGACAGAGTCCTCTCCCACCACCTCCACCAGCAGTTTATGGGGCAGGCAGACTATGGTCTCACCCTGCCTTGATACCGGCTTGTGGTGGACACAGATCAGATCCGGGCAGTCGGCCTCTGTTATGGAGACTTCCCCCTCCTTAATCTGCAATACATTATACCAGGTTCCGCTGCTATGGCCGCTATTATCATCGGTAATTTCTTCTTTGTCACCCAGGTCTGCCTGGCTGCCGTTTTGAAAAGCCTTTCCCTGGTCACCGGCCTTAATACCGGAAGGACTTATGATGATCTCCCGGTTCTCCCGGAGATCATAAACTCCATAAAGGCTGCCGTCTACCGTAACACGTACCTGGCTGCCGCTTCTGGCAGAAAATGCTATGACGGCCCAGACCAGCCCGGCCGCAAGGGCCAGAAACCCGGCCAGCAGCAAGTCATTTTTTTTAAATTTAGTTAAATCCGAACCATTTCTGGGCAATCTTATAACCTCCCATTGTCAGCTTGTGCTTAAACTTTCCGTGGGATGTGGTCAGCTTGCCAATCAGGGATCCCTCGCAGGACTTGTAGGCCTGGGGAGATTTCTCTTCCAGATAGTGCCAGAGCTTATCTCTCATAATGTCTGCTTCTTCCGTATTCATCTTCATAAGCAGGACGGAGGAAACCATAAGAATGGTCTGCAGGTAATGGATCATGTATTTTTTAAGCTTCTCACAAGCGAAGGATTCCTCATGGTGGGCATAGGTATCAATCATAATCCTGTTTACCCTGAGCTGCTGGTCGATTCTTGAAATCATGACTTTCTCATTGACCGACTGGTCTTCCCTGCCGATGAAATACCGGTAGAAATCCACATCAAGATAATACATCTTCTTCACATAAGGCAGGGGTATATAGACAAACAAATTATCAACGTAGAAAGTATGTTTGGGAAGTTCCATACCTGAATCCCTCAGCATCTGGGTCCTGTAGATGACTGAATGCATGAGGATATTCTGGCTTGGCCCGAAGCTGCCAATATCATCCCAGCCGAAGTATCTGCCCTGGGGCAGGATAGAGTGGTACTGGATCACCTTTTTGTGGAGAGCTCCCTGCTTCTCATATACATAATTGGACAGGAGCATATCCAGAGGCTCCTCCTCCCGGACGGCCTCTCTCAGGAAATCCAGGATCCTGCCATAGGCCTCCTGGTCTACCCAGTCATCGCTGTCCACCACCTTGTAAAAGAAACCTGTGGCATGGCGAAGGCCGGCGTTGACCGCCTCACCATGACCCCCATTTTCCTGGTGGACGGCTCTGACTATACCCGGATACTTCTTCTCATATTCGTCAGCAATCTCAGGAGTATGATCCTTTGATCCGTCATCGATGATCAGAATCTCCACGTCCTCCCCACCGGGAAGCAGACTTTCAATACAGTTTCTCATATAATCCTGGGAATTATAACTTGGTATTGCTACCGATAAAAGCTTCATACATTTCCTCCCTTGTGAGTCAGCCGGCTGTCCTTTCTGGTTATTTCTCCGGGTCCGGTTAAATGCATGACCTGTCACCAGGTCTGTGAAGGGTCTCAGTCAGCCGCAGACCTGAAAATCCACAGCATATTCTTTAAAATAGAACTTGAAGGTGAGAATATCCCACCTTCAATGATTCCTTTATTTATCTAGATTCCTATGGAATTCCTGTATACAGGCAGCCAAAACCTATTGTTCAAAGCCCCTGTAGATAATCTCATCCCTTCCCGGGCCATTAGATACCAGGGTGATGGGATAACCGAGTTCTTTCTCGATAAACTCGATATAGGCACGGCAGTTGGCCGGAAGATCTTCGTAGTTCCTGATTCCCCGGATATCTGACTTCCAACCGGGCAGAACCTTAAGAACCGGTTTTGCCTTTTCCAGCTTAGAGGTCACCGGGAATTCCTTTGTCACCTGGCCATCGATCTCATAGCCCACGCAGACAGGAATCTCATCCAGATAACCCAGTACGTCAACAACGGTGAAAGCCACGTCAGTAGCGCCCTGCAGCCGGCATCCGTAGCGGGAAGCGACACAGTCGAACCAGCCCATACGGCGCGGTCTTCCTGTAGTAGCGCCGAACTCGCCCTTGTCTCCTCCCCTGATACGGAGTTCCTGGGCCTCGTCTCCGAAAATCTCACTGACAAAGGCACCTGCTCCGACAGCAGAGCTGTAGGCCTTGACCACGGTGATGACCTTTTTGATCTCATAGGGGGCAATACCGGCACCAATGGCGCCATAAGCAGCCAGAGTGGATGAGGATGTTACCATGGGATAGATACCGTGGTCCGGATCTTTCAGGGTTCCAAGCTGGCCCTCAAGGAGAATATTCTTCCCCTCTTTTAAGGCCTGGTCAAGGTAGAGGGAGACATCACAGACGTAGGGACTGATCATGTCTTTGTAATCCATGAGGGTCTTATAAATATCATCGGCATCAATGAGAGGCTTATGGTAGAGGTGTTCAAGAAGGGTATTCTTCTGAATCAGAACCCTTTCAATCTTTTCCTTCAGTTCTGCCTCTTCCATAAAGAGCTCACTGACCTGGAAACCGATCTTGGCATATTTATCGGAATAGAACGGCGCAATACCGGACTTGGTAGATCCAAAGGACTTGCCGGCCAGCCTCTCCTCCTCATACTGGTCAAATAAAATATGATAAGGCATAACAATCTGGGCTCTCTCAGATACCAGAAGCTTTGGCATGGGAACGCCCTGGCTGACAATCTGGTTCAGCTCCTTGATCAGCACTGGAATATTCAGCGCTACACCATTGCCGATGATACTGGTGGTGTGATCATAGAACACACCGGAGGGCAGAGTGTGCAAAGCAAACTTACCATAGTTATTGATAATGGTATGACCTGCATTGGCACCACCCTGAAAACGGATGATAATATCAGAATTCTCAGCAAGCATGTCAGTAATCTTGCCCTTACCTTCGTCTCCCCAGTTTGCTCCTACAATCGCTTTTACCATGAATAATTCCTCCCAGCTTACCTGGGGCCTTCCTCTCCTGCCGGGAGGGATCCCCTATATGCTAACAAATTAAACTGATTTCATTTTTGCTGCCGGTCTGCGGGGAGCCAACTGACTTCCTGCAGGCCAGGATGCCGGTCATTCCCGCAAGATCCTGTCCAAAACAGACCAAACAGAATTATTATATCTTATATGTTTCAATAAGTAAAGTTATATGTACCATTATTTTACATCCTGTCCCTGCTTCTCAGCCGGGAAAAGCTTGAATTTATTGCCAAGAGAAACCAGCTTCGTTCCCATAGGAAAATGTCTCAATTCCTCTCTGGATACACCCCGCAGTCTCAGGACCATGGCAAAATAAACCAGTACACCAAGCATAATCGATGCGCCAAGCCCTATAAGACTTAAAAATCTGTAGGAGATGTAAGTCATCAGATACTGTCTGAAAAGTAGGTCCAGGCCCTGATAAAATACATAGCAGACCAGTCCCATGATCAGTGCGGACAGTAAGGGAATAAAGAAGGTCTTCTTAAATTCCTGCCTGTAATGGAGGTACTTTCTGACACTTACGTTGTTGAGGAAGCACATCATAAAGGCATAGAACATGGTTGCGATCACCAGGGCATACAGGTCCAGGTCTGTAAAATACAGCAGAGGAGTCAGCAGCATAATATGGAATACCAGGGAAAGGGCTGCATTTCTCAGGGGGATATTTACCTTGCCTATGCCCTGGAGGACTCCGTTCGTTACCGTGGAAAGGCTGTAGAAGACCACACTGATACAGCCGGTCCGCAGCAGGGACACGGCAAGATCTAGGGTCTCTCTCTGGGGGAAGAGAACCTCCATAATGGGGTAGGCCAGGGTTCCCAGGCCGATGGCACAGGGAATGCTGATCAGCATGGTAAACTGGACCACCTGGTGAACCTGTCTGTTACAGCGGTCATAATCCCTCAGGGTGTAATAAGTAGACACAGCAGGGATCATGGCTGTGGATGAAGAATTGGCCAGGGCTACGGGCACATTGATCAGAACCCAGTATTTTCCTGAAAAAACACCATAGAGCTCAGCGGCCAGCTGGCTGTCCATTTTCTTAAAGGCCATCAGATCCATAAAGAGGGTCTGGTCCATTACCGGGTTAATATTGTAGACAAAAGTTGAAAGGATTACGGGAGTGACCATGAAGAAAATGATCCGGAAAATCTGCCCGTAACT
>CAMOZD010000035.1 GCA_946630645.1 uncultured Lachnospiraceae bacterium | reverse complement strand
GCGATTACATTGGTGGTATGGGCATGGTAGATTACCCGGTGCTTACCATCGCTGGCAATCTTCTTTACCTCATGGTTCATCAGGTGGGAGGGAAGCTCAGATGTAGGCCTTGCTCCATTTACAAATCCCCAGAGAATACGATATTTGCATCCTGTCCCATCTACTTCAATGATTCCGATGGAATCCTCCGGGTCCAGGATTACATTGCGGAAATACTTGCCGCTGCCAGTCACCAGGAAATACTCACCTGCCAGCTGGGGCACCTCAGTACCGATTTCTTTCCAGTCCCCGTCTGCAGCAAACTCATCTTTGACTTCCTCAATTTCCTCCGGACGGATTCTGTAGGAAAGGTTGCCGCCATTTCTCTCATGCCAGCCCTGCTCCCAGCCGTCATTACACATACGGATAAAACCCTGAACGAATTTTGCATCTAATACTTTCATTTTATATACTCCCTTAAAAATTGATTCTTTTGGTGGATTAGCTCCACGCTATTATAATAATTCCTGCAACAATTGTTTTTTACAAGAAATTATTCCGTTTTAAAGGAATATTTTTTCCCTTTCATAACTGCTATCTGTCCAGATCCAATGACTCTTATGGCCAAAGGATCCAGACATCAGACTGAAGTAATTAAAGGATGGGTATCTTGTTTCAGCCAGCCCCGGCCCTGCCTGGTCAGCTGGTTTTCTTTTTTGGCTTTTTAAAGGCTGTACTAATGGATGGGATCAGGACAGATACGATCAGCATGACACCGATGATAACCAGAATCAGCTGGGTATTCATGTTAATCTGACCAAAGGCGATTCGAAGGCATACGATTATGAACGCTGCAATAAATCCTCCAATGATATTTCCCTTACCACCTGTTGTAGCGATACCGCCGAATACACACATGGCGATAACTTCCATCTCGAAACCGTTTCCGGTTGTGGTGTTGGCACCATAAGTAGATGCCAGCAGGAAGAGACCGCAGAGGCCTGCCAGAAATCCGATCAGGGAAAAGCTGAAGAAACGGATCTGCTGAACCTCAATACCTGTATAGTAAGCGGTTGTCTTATTGGATCCGATGGCGTAAAGCTTACGGCCAAAGGTCGTCTTGTTTAAAACGATGATGAAGATCACTGCTGCCACCAGTACGATAAAGAAGGACAGGGGGAGCGGACCTAACTTGGCTCTTAAAGGAGCCACACTCTGCAGATTGGTCATGGATGCGGATCCGCCGCTTCCCAGAGCAACCTCAGCGATTCCACGGAAGACAATCTGGGTACCCAGGGTGATGATCATGGTGGGCAGCTCTGTAAAGCGGGTAGCCACAAAGCCATTTACCATACCACAGATCAGACCGACACCCAGGCAGGCCAGGATTACAAGACCAACGCCGTGGCCGGCATTACTTACCAGGCATCCAACTGTCGCTGTCAGACAGACGATGGATCCTACGGAGATATCGATATCACCCAGGACCAGGATGAAAGCCATGCCGAAGAGCATGAAGATCTCTGCCAGATAACGGGGGCTCTCTCTTAAGATATTGGTAACATTATAGTTGGGAGAAAGAGTCGCACCAAGAATATTCACTGCTATAAGAACCAGAATCAGAGCACCCTCCCAGCTGAAGAGCTTGTCCTTCAGGCCACTTTCCCGGGTGGCTGCAATCGTTCTACCGGATTTTCCTGCCATGATTACATCTCCCTTCTCAACAGAGCCTGACGGTCAATCATTCTCTGGGTTATAACATTGAGGACTACTACTACAAGGATGATCGCGCCCTTAACCAGGTTCTGGGCGATCGCATCAATACCGATCAGGGGAAGAGCCTTGGCGATAACACCGATGATCAGGGCACCCAGGAAGGTTCCCACAACAGAACCTCTTCCACCGTTCATGCTTACACCACCGATAACACAGGCAGCGATAACATCCATCTCTTTTCCATACTGCATGTTGGGCTGGGCTGAAGCGTAGATGGAAACGGAGAGAACTCCGGCCAGGCCTGCCAGCAGACCCATGATAGCATATACGGAAATGATTGTCTTTTCTACATTGATACCGGAGATCCTTGCTGCTTCCGTGTTGGAACCTACCGCGTAGATCTTACGGCCGAACTTGGTCCATTTCATCACGATGAAGAAGACCACATAGGCGATAGCCAGGATCACATAAGGACCAACAGATCCTTCTTTTCCGAAATCTGAGAAACCGGATACATCAGCACCGGATGCCCAGGAGTTATTGGAGATAACATAGGCCATACCACGCCAGATATACATGGCACCCATGGTACAGATGATCGGGGCTACCTTTCCTTTAGAAATAATCAAACCATTGAGGGCGCCGCAGGCTGTACCGATCAGCATACCGACCAGGAAAAGCAGCGGGGTGCTGTGAAGCACATCATACTTCTGCATCAGACCGATGGTCATACCGGAGAAAGCCAGGACAGAAGTAATGGAAATGTCGATTCCTGCCGTAAGCATAACACAGAGCATTCCCAAAGCCATGAGCATGGTCAGGGCATTGTTCCTGAAGATCTGGGAAATGTTGGTCAGGGACAGGAATGACGGGCTCATGACCGAAATCACAGCGAGAAGTACAATCAGTACAACAACCAGACTGGCCTCACGGGAGCCGGTAATTTTCTTAATCAGGGATTTATCCTTCTGCATAATTACTGCACCTCCTTATCAGACTGCTCCATGGCAAGCTCCAGGATCTTTTCCTGGGATGCGTCCGCCACATCCAGGCAGCCTGTCACACGGCCTTTACACATAACATAGATTCTGTCACTCATACCCAGAACCTCTGCCATCTCGGAAGATACCAGAATGATTCCGTAGCCCTGCTGGGCCAGCTCGCCCATGATGGCGTAAATCTCAGCCTTGGCACCGACGTCGACACCCTTGGTAGGCTCATCCATGATGACTAACTTCATGTTCTTCTGGGCCAGAGCCTTGGCAACCACAACCTTCTGCTGGTTACCACCGGACAGGGAGCTGGCCGGATCGAAAATGGATACAGCCTTGGTATCTACATCCTCCAGATACTGCTTGGAGATTTCACGCTCTTTTTTATCATTGATAAATCCATTATTGGAAAGCTCATCCTGAATGGGCAGGATGACATTGACACCCAGTCCCCAGTTCATGATCAGGCCCTGCTTCTGACGGTCCTCAGGAAGGAGGATGATACCTGCCTTCATGGCATCCTTAGGCTTCCTGACATTCAGTTCTTTGCCTTCCAGGATAATCTTACCTGCATCGGCTTTAGTAATTCCACAGACAGCTTCCATGGTCTCGGTTCTTCCTGCTCCAACCAGACCGGTAAGACCTACGATCTCTCCGGCATGGACCGTCAGGCTGACATCCTTGAAATAACCTGTCCTGGATAAGCCCTTCAGTTCAAAGATCGGCTCACCGATCTTCACATCCGGCTTAGGATACATATCTGTAATCTCACGGCCAACCATGTATTTGATCAGCTCAGGCTCTGTGATACCGTCAACATCATAAGTTCCGATATACTGGGAATCACGGAATACGGTAACCCTCTGAGCCAGGCGGTACATATCTTCCATACGGTGGGAGATAAAGATAACAGAAACACCAGCCTCATGGAGCTCATCCACAATCCTGTAAAGCTCCTGGGACTCATTGGCTGTCAGGGCTGCTGTCGGCTCATCGAGAAGGATGATCTGAGCATTAGTAGACAGGGCTTTGGCGATCTCCACCATCTGCTGCTGGGCGATGGTTAGAGCACCAACCTCGTCCGTTACCTTAAAGTTGGCATGCAGCCTGTCAAGCAGCTTCTGTGCTTCCGCATTCATCTCTTTCCACTGGATCATACCACTCTTGATGATCTCATGACCGATGAATATATTTTCTGTAACGGTAAGCTCCGGATAGGATGTGGGATGCTGGTAAACTGCTGCGATACCCAACTCCTGGGCATCCTTGGTCCCCTTAAAACTCACTTCCTGGCCATTGAAGTAGATATGGCCTTCCTCCGGCTGATGAACACCGGTAATTGTCTTAATAAATGTTGATTTTCCGGCTCCATTTTCTCCCATCAGTGCATGCACTTCGCCCCTGCGGAGCTGAAACTGTACATTATCCAGTGCTTTTACACCGGGGAATATCTTGGTAATACCTTTCAGTTCGAGAATCAGATCTTCTGCCACTGATTACCCCCTCCTTTCTTTGTTACATCAAGTATAATTTGTCAAGAGATTCCGGATTAGAAGAATATTTTTTGAAAGGGGGGAATTATTTTTTTAAAACACAGATTTGTCACAGGTCGGACAAATATCCTTCACAGATGAGAAGTATACTTACGGTCAAACAAGATACATTGTTTTTTTCATACTTTTCTCCTCAGGAATGGCGGTCATCAGGCCGCCATTTTTTATGGTTTGTTTTTTTTGCTTGCTTTTTTACCAGAATTGGGGGAGATCTCACCTCATCGTCTGATTTATTAATTCCCTGGAAAATGCTATAATATCCCCAAAACATTTTCCAGGAGGAAAAACCATTGAGAAAGCAGCGAAAAGTTTTTTTCTTTACCCTAGCGAGTCTGCTGCTGATTGGGCTGATCGCCCTGTCAGCTCTTTTCTATATTCATAAGACCCAGGAAAAAAGATACCAGGTCCTGCTGGCGGTGGGAGAAACCAGTCCTTTTACCCATGGCCCGGAGGATTTCACCTGGGAGGACGGCCATGTCCTGGTCCGGGACGGACAGATCACCGGAAAAGCCCCAGGTAAAAGCTTGATCTTCCAGGAAGGCCTGGTCAACACTTATATAGAAGTAAAAGTCTGCCAGGTCCTGGAAAAGCAGGTGACCATGGACTGTAACTCCTTTTATTTCCTCCACAGTTTCGGGGCTCCCACCCTGTGGGTCTCCACCAATCCGGCCGTTGCCCAGGTCTTCCCCGACGGTACAATCCACAGCCGGTCCTGCGGCCTGGCCCAGATTCTGGGGATTATCGGCACTGGCTCTGACCAGAAACGTTTTTCCACCCAGATTATCGTCTATAAGTTTCCACCAAAAACAATTCAGATTAAAGCCAATGAGACTGCCAGGATTGATTGGGGCTTCAAGGGCCTGCCTGTAAGCTACGACCTGGATGAAAATATCGCTGTCATGAAGGGCAGTACCATCCAGCCCAAGGGGACAGGGAAAACCGACCTGGTCTGCCGGGTCCTGGACAGGACATATGTCATCGGCCTGGAGGTAACGGCCCCCGACAATCTGATTAATAAAGAGGCCAATCTGCCAAAAACTTCCCAGGTCAGCCGGATCAAGGTTAAAATCAACAGTTACCCCAAAGACCGGACCTACACCGTCTTCCACCAGTCCAGTGGCAACAACAGCAGCCTTTTCCCCAGCTATATGCCCTGGCACGGCTGCGCGGCCTGCAGCACTTCGGCTGTCCTGACTGGTTTCGGCATCGATACCACGCCGGCAAACACCATAGAAAATATAGAAAAGGAAGTCCTGGACGGCTGGTACCATAACTATTATGAGCGGCGGTCCCAGATGCCTGCCACCCTCTGCGGGATCAGCCAGATTCTCAATTACTATGACATACCCAACCGCTACGTCATGGCCTTCGATGACGCCACCGTCAAAGATGACATTTTTACCCATTTAAAGACAGGGAACCCCGTGATCTTCGAAGTCTGTAAATACAACCGTTATAGCAAAAAAACCGACAACAAATGGTCCGGCAGCTACCACACCCTGGTCTTCTTAGGGGTGACCGACAAGGGCCATGTAATCGTTGCCGACCCGGCCAACAGCAATGGCTGGAACGGCATGGCCAGACTCAAATACATCGATTTTGAAGACATCCTCCCCTACATGTTCTCCTGCACCAAGATGCCCAGCGCCCACTACTTTTCAGGTAAGTCCACGGCCGGTGGTTATATCCTGGTTAACTGAAATACGTCCCTGCCCTGTCTTACATCCCGGGCATTCCGACCTAAACCACTACTACAGTTTTTATTTCGGACAGACTACCATGGGCCTCTGTTGCAGACTTTATCCCGGGCAGGCAAAACCTGAGCTTCTGCCGCAGACTTTATCCCGGGCAGGCAAAGCCTGAGCTTCTGCTGCAGACTTTATCCCGGGCAGGCAAAGCCTGAGCTTCTGCTGCAGACTCTAATACAGTTAGCGGAAACATAAATTTTCCAGAAAAAGCCACCTCTTCATCTTTAAATAAGAAAAAACAAATTGCAAAAAGACCGGGAATTCTGTAAACTGAGGATTGTGTAAAATAGTCAGGGCCAAACCAACCTGACATAAGATAGGATAATACTTCGACCGGGTTATAGAATCCCGGACAAGATGAAATGAGGAAATAGCTATGAGATTAAGAAATGTTCCCGGCTCCAGGGACAAGATTGCCGCTGATGACCACGTCATCAAAAATCCGGAAGAAATCCGGGGCCGCTGGGCCGGTTATTTTGGGGACGGACTCCCCATCCACCTGGAAATCGGCATGGGCAAGGGCCGTTTTGTTATGGATATGGCCGAACTCCACCCCCATATTCACTATATCGGCATAGAAATGTACTCCAGTGTCCTGGTCAGGGCTCTGGAAAAAATGGAAGAAAGAAGTCTGGAAAATGTCCATTTTATCCGTATGAATGCCGAGTATATCTGCCAGGTCTTCGGCCCCGGCGAGGTAGAGAAGATCTACCTCAACTTTTCAGATCCCTGGCCCAAGGAACGCCATGTCAAAAGAAGACTCACTTCCCGCCAGTTTCTGGAAAGATATGAAAACATCCTTTCTGACAAAGGCAGCCTTGCCTTCAAGACAGACAACCAGGGCCTCTTTAGCTTCTCATTAGAAGAAATCGAGGACAAGGGCTGGATCCTGGAAAAAAATACCTTTGACCTCCATCACAGCAACTTTCTTGAAGGGAATGTGATGACAGAATACGAAGAAAAATTTGTCGGCCAGGGCAAGCCCATCTGCATGCTGGAGGCCCGGCCGCCACTGGGAAAGGCCAAAAACAGTGATCATGTAAAAGCTAATAGGATAAAAGCTAATAAAGTAAAGGTTAATGAGCTACCGGCTAATGAGGAAAATGCTATGGCAAAAACAGAAACACCTGTAAAAAATATAAAGGACAATGAGGGCCATAATAATGGCCATGACAAGAAAGCCTCCTGGCTGGCGGCCATAGACTTGGACGGCACCCTGCTCCGGTCCGACAGCACCCTGTCAGACTACACAAGAGCAGTTCTCTCCCAGGCCAGGGAAAACCAGGTTCTGGTAGTCCCCGCCTCCGGCCGGTCCTACCGAAGCATTTCCCGCCTGGTCCAGGATATCCCAGGCATCGATTATATCATCGGCGGCAACGGTAATATTGTCACAGAGGTAAAAAATGAGGAGATTCTCCACAGTGTCGAAATCCCCAAAGACACCATGTACCGGCTCTACCAGCTTCTCCGGGACCATAATGGTTTCATGGAATTGTACTGCGGCAACGACTCCTATGTGGAAAAGGACCGGATCCATGTTCTCTACGACTCACCCCTGCCCGACAGCTTCTGCGACAGCATGATGGCCACAGCCATCCCCATGCTCTCTACAGGCCTGCTGCTCCGGACTGGTGTCATGGTCGTTAACAAAGTCCATACCGCCTTTGCAGATCCCGACCAGTTGAAGGTCTTTGAAGAAGTTCTTGAGAAAGAATTCGACGATCTCACCGTGACCCATCCCAGCCTATATAATATGGAAATCTTCCCATCCTGCAGCAATAAAGATGAGGCCATCCGTGTTGTAGCAGAAAAAGAGAACATCCCCCGGGACCACATCATCGGTATCGGCGACAGCCACAATGACCTGGCCATGATCCAATACGCCGCAGTAGGCATCGCCGTGGAAAACGGCATGGATGTCCTCAAGGAAGCAGCCGATTACATCTCCGCCTCCAACGACGATGACGGCCCCGCAAAGGTCCTGGAAATGGTCTATGCCGGAAAACTAAACGAACTCCTGGCAAGCCAGAAATAAAGCACCCGGCTACTCGGCTTTAAAGAACCGCTTCCTGCCCCAGGAAAAAATGTTCAAAAATATTGAAAAAAATACTTGCATTTTTCGAATGGATACTATATAATCAATCTTGCGTTGAAAAACACGCAAGAAAATGCGCGCTTAGCTCAGTTGGTAGAGCAGCGGACTCTTAATCCGCGTGTCCAGGGTTCGAGCCCCTGATCGCGCACTGAAGCATCGGTTTGATGAGGAATCATCGGGTCGGTGCTTTTTTCTTTGCTCGCAAACCTGAAGAGCGTGTATTTACTTTAATTTCCTGTGTTTTTACGACTCAAGCAATAGAATCCCTGATTGGAACCAGCACTTATGCCTGGTCTGATCAGGGATCTTTTTCAACAAAAGAGAAATTCATTCAAGTCTTCAAGTGCCGCTTTCAACTCTGGATTTTT
>CAMOZD010000034.1 GCA_946630645.1 uncultured Lachnospiraceae bacterium | reverse complement strand
TCTCCAGGGAACTTTAGGGAGTAGGAAAAAACTACTCTTGGAGGTGCCCGATGGAAAGACAAGAAATGACACCGGAACAGCAACTTGCGTTTGACGGCTTCATTGATATTATGGTCCAGATGATGCTTATGATCAGCTGCCGGATATCTGGAAGAAAAAGTTCTTCCAGAGCTTCATTCAGGAGATCCAGCTATACCCGGAACAGCAGGAAAATGGGCAGGTTTTGAAGTCTATGAAGTTTAAGTTCCCGGTCTTCTATAACGGTCAGACGATAGAGGAAATCCGTTGGGACAAAGAAAATACAGTCGAGACGGTAGTTTTGCTATCAAGAAATAAATAAGACAGGGCTGGAAAAGCCTTGTTCAAGGGATTTCTGCGATCCGGAGTCATCATGATCCGGTGTCGCAAAGATCCCTTTTTGTGTTTGCGGAAACATATCGAGGCTTTGGTTTTCTGAGGGTTGTGGTACCACTTTTGCTTTTCGGCAGGTTGTGGACACGATTTTGCTTTTTGGCAGGTCGTGGACATGATTTTGTTATCAGAGAAAACGGTTTTATGCATTGCATCATTTTTGCTAATGTGGTATCCTGTACGCAATGCATCAAAAAATGATCGAGGATGATAAAATGGATTGCAAAACCAAGATAAAAGAACTTAGAGAAAGTACAGGTATGAATCGCAAGGAATTTTGTGACTTTTTTCAGATTCCATACCGCACGGTTACTGACTGGGAGAGAGATAACCGCCATGCTCCCGATTATGTTTTAAGGCTGTTGGAATACTATATTCGAATGGAAGGACAGAATAATAAGCATAACGATAAGTGCAATTCAGAATAATGATAAAGCGGTAGAAGGTATAAAACTGCCATTTTGTGGGGGCTGAATAAGATACGGAAAGTGAAATGATAAAATAGGGAAAAGGAAGAGCAATGGGCATAAAATACAGTATTGTAGATGGATCGGGAAAAATGAATATTGAGGAAGTCATCCGGCTGCTCAGAATGACATATTGGGCAGATAAACGTTCAACCCTGCAAATCGAAAAATCCATGCAGAATTCATCATGTTATGGTGTGCGGCTTGAGGACAACAAAAAACTTGTCGGTTTTGCACGAGTTATCAGCGACTACGCCACGACCTATTATCTGTGTGACGTTATTATTGATACGGCTTATCAGCACAAGGGATTGGGGACAGCGCTTGTGTCATATATAGAGTCCCTGCCGGAATATGCTGGCCTTCGTGGAATCCTGATTACAAGAGACGCGCATGATTTGTATCGAAAATATGGGTACGAAGTGTTGAATGACCGGGTCATGGTTAAGGCGCTGAATTGCTGAAGACGTTTGATATTTTGTGGAGACGGAGAGTATGAATAATAGCGATATTGTGCTGTTTGAAACGAAAGACAGCAGCATTATTTTACCGGTCCGTATGACTGGAGATACGGTATGGCTGAATCGCAGCCAGATGGCAGAATTGTTTGAAAGAGATGTCAAAACAATAGGTAAGCATATTAACAACGCTCTTCGTGAAGAAGTCGACTCTTCAACTGTCGCAAAATTTGCGACAGTTCAGGAAGAAGGAAACAGGTCTGTCACTCGAGAGATTGAATACTATAATCTGGATATGATCATCTTGGTGGGATATCGTGTGAAATCAAACAGGGGCGTGGAGTTCCGCAGGTGGGCAAACCATGTGCTGAGACAGTATATTTTACAAGGATACGCTGTGAATGAACGAAGGATCAATCAACTGGGTGAAGTTGTGCGGCTTATGAAGCGAACCCAGGATTCCCTGGACAGCAGACAGGTGCTGTCTGTCATAGAACGTTATAGTACAGCACTGAATTTGTTGGATGCCTATGATCATCAAAGTCTGCAGCGACCGACGGGAACGAATAACTAAAGATTTTGTTTCAGACTATATCTCAAAGATAGAAGCAATCGTGAATTCTATTCATGAAATAGCCGAAGCAAAAGGATAAACATACAGCCTCAGATCACATATTTGGTAATCTGAGGCTTTCTATGTCAGTCTTTCTTGTAAAATTGTGTCTCATATCCATCTGCCCGGAGCAGGATGCCAGGCATCCAGTCCGGAGACCTTCCCATCTGTTCACAGACGGCTTTCAGGTCAACGCGGGGGTCGCATTCGATGATCAGTTCATCATGGACATGACCGACGATGAAACAGTGCCGGAGGGTCTTCATGGCATAGCAGAGGATGTCGCGGCTGACGGCCTGGACGATATTCTCCACGAACTTCGGACCGTAGGATGTCTTCGTTGAAAGGGCCTAAACATGGCGGTGCCAATATCAAGGTCATGGAGATGATGGGTGATATCCGGGCCCATGTAAAAGATTACGGTGACAAGGATGAAATCGCCGCATATCTTTCTAAAATACTAGATAAGGAAGCCTTTGACAGACAGGGTCTGATCTATGGAATGGGCCATGCCGTCTATTCTCTGTCTGATCCAAGGGAACGGGTCTTTAAGCAGTATGTGGAGGCATTGGCCTGTGAAAAGAACCGGACAGATGACCTGAGACTGTATCAGAATATCGAGGAGATCGCCCCGGTATTGATTGCACAGAGACGGCATATGAAAAAGGCAGTCAGCCCCAATATCGATTTCTTCAGCGGATTTGTTTACGACATGCTGGGTATACCCCGGGAGCTCTATACGGCTATATTTGCCATGGCTCGGATTGTGGGATGGAGCGCCCACCGGATTGAGGAACTGATCAGCTCCAATAAAATAATACGTCCCGCTTACATGAGTGTTATGGAAGAGAAAAAGTAATAAATCTGTCCTATTGTCTGAAAATACTTTTTTATATTAAGACAGCTGAGATTAATCCCGGTTGTCTTTTTTATTTGAAAGAGATTCAAAACTCTACTTATATTCGATATAAGAACAGTTGAAATGGTGCTTAGGTGTTTTTATAATATAAGTAAGGAGGGAAGAAAGATGAACGATTATTCCTTTGGAAACTATATATGTGAGATGAGAAAAGCTGCCGGGGATTCCCAGAATGAGCTGGGGGAAAAACTTGGGGTAAGCGGGAAAGCAGTTTCAAAATGGGAAAATGGATATGCAAAACCCAAGACAGAGACTCTGCGTAAACTTGCAGCCTTGTGGGATGTTTCCGTTGATGAACTGCTCAAGAGAAGAGAGGAGAAAAAAATCCCGGATATCACAAAAATCGTGATTACCGGGGGACCTTGTGCCGGGAAAACCACTGGTATGAGCTGGATCCAGAATGCATTTACAGAGAGAGGCTATAAAGTTCTTTTTATTCCGGAAACAGCGACGGAATTAATCACTGGTGGTGTTTCGCCGTCGACATGTGCATCTAATGCTGAATACCTGGAACGTCTGATGGATGCTGATCCGGAAAAACGTCCGATCCGGAAGGACAGGTACTGTCTGGCTGATGGTAATCAATATTTTGAAATAGATGTTTACCCTTTCTGGCAGGATAAGGCAATCCTTGAGATAGAACTGACTGACCCCGGGGAGGGAATCCGTTTCCCCAAAGAGTTGAAGATTATCCGGGAAGTGACGGATGATCTTGCATACAAGAATTCTTCTCTTGCAAAAATATAAGAAAAAAATATTTCTGTACGAAACAGGGTAGAATATCCTAATCTATATAAAAAATCTTTTTATGGTAAAACTGCCTGTATGAGCATCCTGGATGAAAAAAGAAAAGCAACAGCAGGTTGCTTGCAGCATTTCTCCGGAAAGTCCATAATAAGACCATAGCAGGATTAACAGGAGAGTCTTCTCTTTATGCCTGGCATAAAGGAAGTCACTTTATGGGAGGAGTGGTTGGATGGAAACGAAGGATATTATTAAGAGTATACGTGAGAAAAAAGGCCTCACCCAGGATCAGCTGGCAGAGCGGGTGCTGGTGAGCAGGCAGGCGGTGAGCCGCTGGGAAAACGGGGAGACCCAGCCAAATACGGAAACCCTGAAATTACTGTCAAAGGAATTTGATCTGTCAATCAATACCCTGCTGGGGACGCCCAGACAGCTGGTGTGTCAGTGCTGCGGCATGCCCTTAAATGAAGATGAAATGATTAGCCGGGAGCCGGACGGCAGTTTCAATGAAGACTACTGTAAGTGGTGTTACCATGATGGCGGTTTTGTCTATGAGTCCAGGGATGCCCTGCTGGATTTCCTGCTGGGTCATATGCCTAATCCCGACCAGCTGCCGGAAGAGGAAAGAAGACTTCAATATGACGGATATCTTTCACAATTAAAACACTGGAAATAGGTTACAATAGATGAGATGGGGCTGCCGGTAAACGGCAGCCTCTTGCCTTTGTCCTATCCTAGTCAGTCCGCTCTGACAGGACAGTCCTGATGCTTAATGTGGTTTCATGGAATGGAGAGTTTTGGAAAAGGCTTGTCTTAGAAAAGGAGAGTTACTGATGAAAAGAATGGAAGCCAGGCAGGATGGCAAAGCCAATGGAATAAAGGGTAGAAATGGCATTTCTAAATGGATTCCTGCAGCAGCCTATCTTGTAATATGGGCTTTTGCAGTGCTTGTTTTCTGGTTCTTTACTGGTGAAGGGGATGCCATGGGCTATTCACTTGTGTTCCTGTGGGTTATTATTCCGGCTGCAACCCTTATCGTCTCATTCATAATCAGCCAGAATAACTACGGGGGAAAATGGAAGTGGTTATGCTCATTTTGGTTCGGCTTAATGTATATGCTTGCTGAATATGTAACCTTCAGCATGGCTAACAATATCGCATTTAACACGGCCAACAAGCCGGAACTGTCACTGTTTGCGGCCGGAACCGTAATATCCTTCCTTGCCATGGGAGCAGGACATTTGCTGTATGTAAGACGAAAAAATGACGGATCATAAAATTTATATATGTATAGAGGTGTAACTCATAGATTAGGGGATGATTGTTTTCAGGGCTTTTTCGTGATATATTTGAATAAGTTCTGTTATTCTTACAAAAGTTAGATAGTATAAACTTTTGTGATATTGTTAAAGAGTAAATCCATGTGCAGCAGCCTGCAATTGCAAGATAAGCTATTTTGGATTTATGAATAAACTATGATGTATGGTGGGGGCCTATGACTTTACGAAAGAAAATATTATTATCCAGTATTCTTATGGTTGCTTTGCCCTTGCTGCTGATGCTTGTTTTCTGGGCCGGCTATCTCGCTTTCAATAAGGGAGAGAGTCTCAAGCCTATTAACCGGTCTTCCTTTGGCAGTGACCGGCTGACGGAGGCCATGAATGTTCTCTATACCTATGAAGCGGAGCTTTCTGCTATGAACTGGGATATGGTGAATTTCCAGAATGACCAGGGAAGGGAGCTCCTGGTCTCTCCGGACAGGGAGAGGATTGAGGAGATGGAGAGCCTGGGCTACCATATTGAGCTGGCATCCTCCAGGGGGGTTGCCTACAGTAATATGAATGACAGGGACCGGCAGATCCTTTCAGACATGGCTCCTCTGGCAGATGGGGCAGTCTGCTGGTCGGGCAATAATCTGGCTGTTAAAGACAGTTTCCGGGTGTCCGGACAGACCCTGTATCTGACGGCTGTCTACAACGGAATCCGGGTGGACCAGGGGGTCCGGGATTCCCTGGTTCCCATGTACATGGTTTCACCAACTTTAATACTTGTTTTTTTCCTTCTTGCTTTGGGCGCTGTTGCTATTACGGCTATATTTATTTCCCGCTGGCTGGGAAAATCCGTCCTTTTGCCCCTGGAGGAACTGAAAAAGGGAGCCGATATGGTTGCCAGGGATAACCTGGACTACCGGATTTCCTATGCCGGCCGGGATGAGTTCGGGAATGTCTGCCAGGAGTTTGACCATATGCGGCTGCAGTTAAAGGAAGCCAGGATGAAGCAGGAAGAGTACGAAGAGGAGAGACGGGACCTCCTCCGGGGCATCTCCCATGATCTGCGGTCACCCCTCACATCCATAAAGGGCTATGCCCTGGGACTGAAGGATGGGATTGCCGATACGGAAAATAAGAGGCATCGCTATTATGATGCGATTCTGACAAGGGCAGATGACCTGGAGAGGCTGACGGAAAGCCTGACTCTTCTTGTCAGACTGGAGAGTGACAGCAGCCTGCTCCGGCTTGAAAAGGTCTGTCTGGATGAGTATATCCGCCAGCTGCTTATGGAGAAGGAAGCCTGGCTGGCTGACCGCCAGGTGGATGTGGACTACAGAACCGGGCTTCCGGCAGCAGAGGTTGCCATGGATATCCGGGAAATGCAGAGGGTCTTTGTGAATCTCTTTGAAAACACGGTCCGTTACCGGACAGAGGACCACTCCAGGGTGGAGATTCACTGTGTCCAGAACGGCAACAAGGTGGATATCAGCTTCTGTGATGACGGTCCCGGAGTCAGTGGGAAACATCTGAGCCATCTTTTTGAAAGTTTTTACAGGGCCGATGAGGCCAGGACAAATCCGGGAAAAGGAAGTGGGCTTGGTCTGGCTGTAGTAAAAAGGATTATTGAGGGCCAGGGAGGCCATGTCAGAGCCTCATCAGACAGGGGGCTTTGTATTACCATGTCCCTGCCGCTGGTTAATGGCTGATAAAAAATGGTTTGGAAAACGATTGGGAAAAACCGGCAGGAAAAAACTGGTTGGGATAAACCGGATTATGAATTGTTAACTGAGATCAAAAATTAAAGCAGGTCAGACCGCGAAGGAGGATGACACCGATGAAGAAAATACTGATTGTGGAGGACGACAGGCTGGCGGCAGATCTGGAGAGGGACTATCTGGAGGCCTCCGGCTACCAGGTGGAGGTCTGCGGCAACGGTCGGGAGGGCCTGGAAAAGGCAGAGACCGGCAGCTATGACCTGCTTCTTCTGGATGTTATGCTGCCGGAGATTTCTGGTTTTGATATCTGCCGGAGAATCCGCCAGGACCAGAATGTCCCCATTATCCTGGTCACGGCCAGGACGGAGGATGTGGATAAGATCCGGGGACTGGGCCTGGGGGCCGATGACTACATGGTCAAGCCCTTTAATCCCACAGAGCTGGTAGCCCGGGTTGGTGCTCATATCCGTATTCATGAGAGGCTGCTTTACGATAAGAAAAAAGAGTCAGAACAAGAGGAAGAGCTTCGTTATAAAGACCTGGTAATCTCAGCCCCCTACCGAAAGGTAACTTTAGGAGGCCATGAGGTGAAACTGAAAAACCGGGAGTATGAGCTGCTGCATTTTCTGGCCTCCCATCCAGGCATGGTTTTTTCCAAGGATACCCTCTTTGAACGGATCTGGGGCCTGGAGGCAGCGGGGGACACGGCCACAGTGACGGTCCACGTCAACCGGATCCGGGAGAAGATTGAAAAGAATCCCCAAAAGCCTGAATATATCCTGACGGTATGGGGAGCCGGTTATAAATTTGCGGAAAAACCATCAGTTTAGAAAAAGTTTAGATTTAGTTTAGACAGAGGATAGGTCTTCTGTGTACCATAAGTCATGAGGTTAGTAGGAACTAATCCCATGGCTTTTTTTTATGCAGCCTTCCGTTTATGTCGCCTTCCATTTATGCAGCCTGGCAGGAAGAATAACTGGAAAGGTTACGGGATGTCTATGAATAACAGGAAAAGGAGAGTTTGATTATGAAGGATAAAAATGTACTTTTGTCACTGGTCCCGGCCCTGGCCGGCCTGCTGCTTACCATTGGCGTAATGACGGTATTTTCGGCCTGCGGGATCAAGGATGACGGGACCTTTATGCACTGCCATGATGTCCAGATTTCTGTGGCCCTGAGCGGGGGATGTATCGCTCTGTTTTCTGCCCTGGCAGCCTTTCTGCAAAACAGGACAGCCAGGACTATTTTTAATGCCGCGGCTCTGACCGCCTCTGTCCGTGCCTTCCTGCTGCCGGGGATCCTCATGCCCATGTGCATGATGCGGACCATGCGCTGCTACACAGTCATGCAGCCCTTTGTCAGAATCATGGCAGTAATCTGTGCACTTTTTGCCCTTTGGGGCATCATCAGATCTTTAAAGAAATAAAATAGTGAATGTCTATATGTCAACAAGACAGGAATGTCCTGACGAAGGGGGTGCGGGGTGATTGAAAATGACAGGAAAGAAAAGAATCCTGGTTTTTACAGGACTTGTACTGCTTTTGGCTGCGGGCTCTGCCTTGATTTTGTTGGGGTTGAAAAAGGCCGGATCTTACAGGCAGGCGGCGGAACTTATGGAGGCTGGTGACCAGGAAGGAGCCTACCGGATCTATAAGGAGCTTGGCTCTTATAAGGATGCGGGGCAAAGAATGGAGGAGATGGTCCAAAAAGATCCTGCCCTGCCCTACAGGATACTCTCTAAGGGCGACCTGGTAACCTTTGGCACTTATGAACAGGATAATGACAGCTCTGACGGTAAAGAGGCCATAGAATGGATGGTTTTGGACCGGATTGATGATGAACTCCTTTTACTTAGATAATATGAAGTGACCTCACATTTGTAGCAACGTGGATTTACCTGTATAC
>CAMOZD010000033.1 GCA_946630645.1 uncultured Lachnospiraceae bacterium | reverse complement strand
GGCGGACCCGGTCAATCTGGTAGAGCCTGCTCAGCTCTATATAGGGCATATCCAGCCTCTTTCTGAGATCCTCTGCCGCATAGCGGGCCTCAGGATGGAGGACCAGATTAAAGTTGGCCTCGGCCATATCCTTGTACTCCTGGTAATCCCGGCAGCGGCTGATCTCCCGGATCTGCCGGATACCCATCTGCCGGAGCAGATCATAGATTTCACAATCCTCTGTCAGGGGGGCAAAATAGCCTAAGAGGTTGACCGCCCTGCTGTTTTTCTTCTTCTTTTCCAAAAGGGAATAGAGGGACTGTCTGACATGGACCATGGGAGGCTTTCTTCCCTCCCTGGTCAGGGCGTACATATAACAGGGCAGGACCGGCAGGCCGACCCTCTCCGATGCCTTCCTGCACATTCTTTCCATATCCGTCCCCAGGAGGGCATCCACGCAGGTGATACAAATCATGACCACTGAGGGTTTTGTCTCCAGGCTCTGGCAAAGCTGGTCCACCGCCTTGGGAATCTTCTTAAGGTGTCTGCCGGTAACAATATCTGTCTCATCCATGAGCAGATAAAAAAACTTCTCGCTGTAGCCACCCAGCTCACTTAAAATGGTAGTATTTCTCCCACAGCAGCCCGGGGCTGCCAGGAGCATGATCGAACCGGGTATGGCCAGGCCGGCCCGCTTCACGCCAAAACCCTGGGCTCCGGGGGAATTGAAAGCCAGGGTGGCAGGCGAAGAGTAGATCAGGTGGCGGTTGGAGACCAGCTCCTCAGGAATCTGCTCCGGTCCCAACTCAGAAAGCCGGCTGGCTTCTATATAATAAGCGGTCTTCATCTTATCCATATTTAATCCTCATCTGTTTTTTTCTCGTCAAGCTTCAGCAGGTCAAGGGCCAGGGACCGGAAAGCAGCACTGACCTCCGATTCCGGCTCCCCCTCTATCACTGTCATACCCCGGTCTTCACAGCGGGTAATTTCATGACTTCTTGGAATCTCTCCCACAATGGGCAGGCCGGACTCCTCAGAAAAGGCTTCCACCCTCTCCTTCTCCTGGTCCACATTCCTGTGGTTCAGGACAATGCCATAGACGCTGGCATAACCCCTGTCTTCAAAATTACTGACCGCCATCCTGATATTGTTGGCGGCATAGAGGGCCATTTTCTCCCCGGAGGTCACAATCAGCACATGCTCCGCATAACCCTCCCGGATGGGGGCGGCAAAACCGCCGCAGACCACATCACCCAGCACGTCATAGAGGACCACGTCCGGCTTCCAGGTCTCAAAAAGCTCCAGTTCTTCCAGGAGTGAAAAAGTGGTGATGATTCCCCGGCCGGCACAGCCCAGGCCCGGTGTAGGTCCCCCGGTCTCAATACAGAGGACTCCGCCATAACCCACAGCTGATATATCCTCGATCCGTTCCGGATCCTCATCCTTTTCTCTCATGTAATTCATGACCGGTACCGGTGTCCGGCCGCCTAAAAGATTGATGGTGGAATCGGCCTTGGGATCACAGCCGATCTGGATCACTCTCTTGCCCATACTGGCAAAAGCCGCTGCCAGGTTACCTGTCACTGTGGACTTTCCGATACCGCCTTTCCCGTAAACTGCCAATTTCAGCATAAAAAAATCTCCCTTTAATTACAAAGCTCTGTACCGGCCCTGTAAAAAAGAGAGTCTTCCCCCTTGTTCTTTACTGCCGCTATTCCTGCTCGGTAGGCCTTGCAGTCAGAGCCGTAGTATTCACAAACAACAATATACTGTGATTTTCAAAACAGATGGAGCGTCTTCCTCTTGCTTCTCCGGCTGAAATTGAAAATCTTTCTCATCAGTCTTATCTTACTATATAGGTCTGCAACAATCAATCCTCAAAAATGACCAATATAATCCTTACGGATTATTGATTATTGGCTTTTCATGTAACGGTAGATATAAATTCCGCCCATAATGATAAAAATAATCACAAAAGGCAGATAGATCAGTTCCTTTTCGGACCAGGCTGTCCAGCCCAGATAGGCCGACGCCAGAAAATATAATATACCCACCAGTCCGTTGGTCTTGTTATTTTCTCCTTTTTTCATTTTCACTTTACTCCTTTTCTTTCCCTGAAGTCACTCCACCTTAAACACGGGGGGCAGGTTCTGCTGCCATTTTGGTCACTCCTCATAATGAACACGAGGGCCGGTTCTGCTGCCATTCCGGCCATTTACCCTGGCATAGGCCGGCGGATTGCTGCAGCCCCGGTCACTCCACCTTGAGCATGCGGTAACCGATTCCAATATGGGTCTGGATGTAGCGGGGCCTGTTGGTCCCCCGCTCCAGTTTTTTTCTTAAGGTAGCCATAAATACCCTGAGGCTGGCCACATCATTTTCCCAGCTGCTCCCCCAGACATTTTCCAGAAGATAACGGTGGGTCAGGACTTTGCCCATATTCTGGGACAGGACACATAACAGCTTGTACTCGATGGGGGTCAGGTGCAGCTCCTCCTCTCCCATGAAAACACAGCCGGCTGAGTAATCGATCTTCAGGTCCCCGTTACAAAAGACGGCCGGTCTTTCATTCTCAGGCTGCATGAGGGACAGACGGCGCTGGGTAACTCTCAGCCTGGCCAGCAGCTCCTCCACAGAGAAGGGTTTGGTCAGGTAGTCGTCGGCCCCGGCGTCTAAGGCTGCAATCTTATCGCTGTCCTCACTGCGGGCACTGATGACGATAATGGGAGTGTTGGTCCAGCTTCTGACTCTATCAATCACCTCCACACCATCCATGTCCGGAAGCCCCAGGTCCAGGAGAATGATGTCAGGATTTTTGGAAGCCGCCATCATGATTCCCGCGGACCCGCTGTCTGCTGCAATATAGTGATAATCTCTGGCCTTGAGGGTGGTGGTGATCAGGTTTTTGACCGGCTCGTCATCCTCAATCACAAGAATCTGAACTTTATTCATGGAATATTACCTCCTCCCGGGGGAGCTGGAAGCGGAAGACTGCCCCGCAGGGCACATTATCCTCCACAACAATAAAACCATTATGGGCTTCGATAATTGCCTTGCACAGGTAAAGTCCCAGTCCCAGGCTTCTCCTGCTGTCGGCAATCGGGTTGGAGCCACAATAAAATTTTTCAAAAATGCTGGCTTTGTCCTCATCGGGGATACCAGGTCCCCGGTCGCTGACCGTCACCTGGGCCATAGAACCCTGGCTGGTCAGTCTGATCTCTATGGGGGTCTGGTCCGGCGTGTATTTGATCGCGTTATTAATGAGATTCACCAGCACCTGGATGAGCAGCTTGGTGTCGCTTCTGACAAAGAGCAGGTCATCACAGTCATAGACCCGGATCTCGTGGGCGCCGGAAGATCCCCGGCAGTGCTCCACAGCCTCATCCACGATATCGCTGAGCAGCTCCGTGCTTTTGCGGAGATTGATCTGCCCCTCCTCGATTTTTGTGGAGGACAAAAGATTCTCCACCAGATTGATCAGCCAGATAGAATCACTGTATATATCCCTGTAAAGCTGCTGCTTGGTTTCCTCGTCAAAATAACTGCCATTACTGATCAGGTTGCTGGCATGGCCGGATATGGATGTGAGAGGAGTTCTCAGGTCATGGGAAATCATTCTCAAAAGATTGGCCCGCAGCTGCTCCCGCTCTGCCCAGAGGGCCGCCTCCTCCTTCTCCCTGGCATTTTTTTCATTTTCCATGGCCAGGGCTCCTTCGCCTAAGATGGACAGGAGGACACCGTATTCTGCGGCTTCCAAAGGCCTGTCATTCACTTCAATACCCACAACCCCATAGATCCGCTCGTTGACCCTCATGGCAAAATACATATAAGATGACCAGGAATAGTAGTCTGTCCCGGCTCCTGCCCTGTGATTATTAGCAAAAACCCAGCTGACGATTTCCTTTTCTCTCTCCAGATCATAGGCCTGCAGCTTCCCGTCGCCGGCCGGGAATAAAACCGGTCTCATATCTTCCCTGCCCCCGTCAAATACCACGATATTACGGTTAAGCAGGCGGCCGATCTGGCTGCCTATGGCCAGGAGCAGTTCTTCTTTGCCCTCTGCCTTGGACAAAATCTGTTCTGTATCAAAGAGGATCTTGGTACGGTAGGCGGTCTTGGCCGACTGGCTGGCCTGTTCCTTGTAACGAATGGCAAAGGTCCCGGTAATCAGGGCCGTCAGAAACATGACCACAAAGGTGAGGGGATAGCCGGTCTCATAGGCCGCGAAAGAAAACCGCGGCATGGTAAAGAGATAGTTAAAAATCAGAACGCTGGCCACAGAAGACATCAGGCTGTATACCTGGTGGGAAGTGGCTACAGAGGTAAGAACCACACCCAGGATATAGACCATAATAATGTTGGCGTCGGTGAAGCCCATCCTGTGAAAAAGCAGGCAGAGCAGGGTGGCCCCGGCAAAAATCAGCAGACTCTTCAGCACATTTTTCAGTATATCAGGGCTGTTAGTCTGCCGGCTGTCATAGTAGGTTCTGGCACTCTTATCGGGAATGATGTGGATATCAATCTCAGGCGCATAGACCAGCAGCTGGTCCGTCAGGGCAGGCTTCCTGAAAAAGCGGGTCTGGACTACATTACTCCTTCCCACCACAATCTTGCTTACGCCCGAAAGCCGGGCAAACTCAGCAATCTGGTAGGCAGCGTCATCCCCGTAGACGATCTCAATATCTGCCCCCAGAGACTCTGCCAGGTTACAGTTTTCCCTGAACCTGGCCTTGTTGTCCTCAGAACCCTTCCTGAAAGCCGGTGTCTCCACAAATATGGCAGTCAGAGGACAATCGAAAGCTTCAGCCATCCTGGCCGCCGTCCTGATAATTTTACCATTGGACGGAGAAGAGGACAGGCCCACAAGAATATGTTCTTTATTCCTTTCTTTCAAATAGTCAGTCCCTGCTTCCATCCCTTTTGTTCCTTCCTGGTGCCGGACAGCCGGCAAATACTATTCGGCCGGCTCCTGGTTTTATGGACTCCATATCTCTATCTACTCCATGTTTCTATCTACTCCATGTTTCTATCTACTCCATGTCTCTATCCAATCCATGTCTCTATCTACTCCATGTCTCTATCTACTCCATGTCTCTATCTACTCCATGTTTCTATCTACTTCATGCTGTTACACACTTCATACTGTGATCCGTCCCCTGCTTTTTTAATCCAGGTCACGTCCCTACTATTCTACCACAATTGACCGCCGGGGACATAAGCAGATTGGAAGGAAATTAAAAAATCCCCGGCTGCCGGCCTCCATGGGCAGCCGCCGGCAGACTGCTGTCTGACCTGCGGACCCCCAGGGTTACTGGCAGATAGGGATTAAAATATCTTGTCTTATGTCAGTTCTGGAAACCGTTTCTCATAACTGAAATCAGCCAGTCCCGGTTGGGGGAGACAATACGGCTGTTCCAGACCACATAAACCAGGTTGGCCTCTTCCATGCCATTTACCACCTGATCAAAACCGTCCACGGTCACCACTGTATTCCGGAAGGGCAGCAGCATATATTCGTAGCCTTCTTCCTTTTTGAAAACCGTTCCTTCAGAGAGAATAAGCAGATCCACCTGACCCTCAGTCAGACTTTTGAGCAGACTCTCCGGCTGGCCGCTGTACAGGAAGAAGGCAGTAGAGGGCCCCTCCTTTTCACACAATTCGACCGCCGGCATAATGGACCCCGCCAGAAAGGGAGATTCGGCAGCAATAAGAATCTGCTTATCCCCTGTTTTCTTTATCATATTTTTCCGGTTATTTTCCAGGAACTGGTCCACTTTACTCATGAGCAGGTAACCCAAAAGGCCCATCAGCAGAAAACCTGCCGCCAGAATCAGATCTCTCACACTCTCACCTCCAGAGAGAAAGACTTTGATGGATGTCTAACTATTTGTTCAGACGGAAAAATTTCTGCAGCTGCTTCTGTTCGCCAAGAACCAGAAGCGTTTCCGAGCTGTTCAGGACACAATCCGGGGAAATGTTCATATCCAGACGGGAGTTACGGCGGATGCCCAGGACATTGATACCATATTTTTTACGGATATCCAGCTGCAGGATGGTTTTGCCGTTCCAGTTGTCCGGGACAGACAGTTCTACGATAGAATAATCGTCATCCAGTTCCACATAATCCTTGATGTGGTCGGACGTACAGCGGATGGCCGTCCAGGCCGCAAGATCCTTCTCCGGGTAGACTACCTGGTCAGCCCCGATACGGAAGAGAAACTTCTCCTGCATTCCCCGGGAAGCCCGGGCAATTACCTTACTGGCTCCCAGTTCCTTGAGCTGCCAGACTGTCTCCAGGGAATTCTGGAAACTATCACCGATGGCAACGATACACACGTCAAAATTCCTGACCCCCAGGGAGCTCAGGAACTCTCTGTTGGTGCTGTCGCCAATCATGGCGCTTGTCACGTAGGGGAGAACCTCGTTAATCTTCTCCTCATCCATGTCTATAGCCATAACCTGCTGGTTCAACTCATCTAATTTCATGGCAATATGTTTGCCGAATCTTCCTACTCCAACTAATAATACAGACTTCATAAGACTTCCTCCTCTTGATAAACCTGCTATTCTTTCCTCATCCAACCGTCAGCTTTTCCTGGGGCAGCCTGGATGTGGCGTCTCCTTTTTTAGACAGGGCCGCAAAGATCAGGGTAAGGCCCCCCACCCGGCCAAAATACATAAGACCGATCAGGATCATCCTTGAAAATACGCTGACCTTGGTAGTAATGCCCAGAGTCAAACCGACTGTGCCTATAGCTGAGGCCGTCTCAAAAAGACACTCCTTTAAGGGCAGGCCGTCTAAGGCGCTGATTACACAGCCGCCTGTCATAAACAGGATAATATACATGGTAAATATGGTTGCCGCACTGGTGACTACGTCCCCGCTGACCCGTCTTCCGAAAAAGCAGGTGTGTTCCCTCCTGCGAAAGACTGACAGGGAATTGGCCATCATAACAGCAAAGGTTGTGGTCTTCATACCACCGGCTGTGGAACCGGGCGACCCTCCCACAAGCATGAGAACAATGGTAATAAGAACACCATTGCTGCTGAGCAGGCCCTGGTCTGCCGTATTAAAGCCGGCGGTCCTGGGTGTGACAGCCTGGAAGAGGGAACTCCAGAAACGGACTGCCATAGGCTCATCACTGAATTCATGATAGAAGAAGTAGAGAGCCGGCAGCAGGATCAGGAAAAAAGTGGTAGTCAGCACCAGCTTAGTCTGCATCCTGTAGCGGTGTACATTAAGACGGTTCCGGTAAATGTCATCCCAGACCATAAAGCCGATACCGCCTATGATGATCAGGGACATAATCACCATATTAATTACAGGATTTGTCACGAAGGAGGTAAGGGATGAGAAGTCCTCCTCCAAACCCATGAGGTCAAAGCCCGCATTACAGAAAGCAGATATGGCATGAAAGATACTGTACCAGATGCCCCTGATAAAGCCGAACCTTTTGCAGAAGACAGGGGCCATGATCAGGGCCCCGATTGCTTCAAAGGCCAGGGTCAGCTTGATAATAAAGCCTGTCAGCCGGATGATTCCTCCCACCTGGGGGGCAGAAATCGCTTCCTGCATGGTACTTCTCTGTCTAAGACCAATCTTTTTTCCCCTGACCATTGGCAGGGCGATTGCCAGGGTAACCACACCCATGCCGCCGGTCTGAATCAGAAGCAATATGATCAGCTGACCAAAATCAGACCAGTAGCTGGCTGTATCCTGGACTACCAGGCCTGTCACACAGACAGCGGAGGTCGATGTGAACAGGGCATCAGACCAATCGGTCCAGGCCCCGCTTTTTGAAGATATGGGCAGCATCAGCAGCAGGCATCCCATGATAATTACACCGGCAAAACCCAGAATAATCAGCTGGGAAGAAGAAAATTTTTCATGTTGTCTATTCATATGATCATAATCTCCATCCTAAATATACACGTAAAAGAGGAACCATCTAAAAAGTCATGGGCTTTCTCACCCTGCTTCCGGGCCTGGTCCTCTTCCTTATTTTCATGTTTAAGGCTATTATGCCACTTAAACTATTAAATGTGCGTAAGTATTGGGGATGCCATATTAAGATTGTATAAAGATGCTTTATGATGCATGAAGACGCTTTAAGGACAGACGTAAACAAGGATAATTTCCTTCTATAATTATTATGGTCATCCAGGCCAATCAGTGTTATATTTAAGACAGGAAATCAATGCAGGAAAGGAGAAATAATCAATGAAAAAGATAGTGACACTGGCTTTCATTCTTGCTTTTACCTGCGTCCTGGCTGCCTGCGGCAAGACCGGGGCAGGAAACAGGGACCAGAAAAAGGAGGTCCTGGCTGCCAGCACTGAAACCAAAGGAAGTTCACAGAAGGCCGGCACCACATCCCAGTCCCCAGGACAGCAGCAAGTCTATGCGGGCACCGAGGGTCTGGAGCTGGAGACGGTTTATGAAAATGCGGCCCTCAACATCAGCAAGGAGACCGGTCCTTTCAAATATAGCCTGGATGGCATCCAGGTTGCCAAGGCTTCCGTGACTAATGAAGAGATTGCCGGAGATATGGAGCTTCAACCGGGCCAGGAATTTGCCACCATCGCCTTCCATGTAACTATTGAAAATACCAGCGACAAGCCCTCTTCCATTTATTTTACCGAATCCT
>CAMOZD010000032.1 GCA_946630645.1 uncultured Lachnospiraceae bacterium | reverse complement strand
CAAGACCGGTGTGATCGACACCAAGATCTGGGAGCTCAATAACGGTATCGATAATTTTGAGCAGATGGATTACATCCGGGTTGACGGTAATGTGACCAGCTTCATGGGAAGTCTGCAGATGAACGTGAGAAGGCTGCGGAGGGCCCGGGAAGGAGAGTACCTGCCTGAGGATTACATCCCCTGTTCGGTCCATGATCTCAAGGAGATGTACCGCGACCTTTCCGACTATGTCAATAAAGTACAGAACCCCCACTTAAGAAAGCTGCTGGTGGCTTTTTTTGGGGACCAGGAATTCGCCAAAAGATTCAGGGAGCATTCGGCTGCCAAGAGAGTCCACCATGGCTTTATGGGAGGCCTTTTAGAGCACACCCTGAATGTTACCAGGCTTTGTTCTTTTTACTGCGACCAGTATCCCCAGCTCAACAGGGACCTGCTGATCACGGCGGCCATCTGCCATGACATCGGCAAGGTTGACGAGCTTTCCCCCTTCCCGGAAAACGATTATACCGATGAGGGGCAGCTGCTGGGGCATATTGTTATGGGGACCATTATGGTCGATGAGAAGATTAAGACCATTCCGGGATTCCCGCCTAAGCTGGCCAATGAACTCAAACATTGTATTCTGGCCCACCACGGTGAGCTGGAATATGGTTCGCCCAAGAAGCCGGCTTTGATTGAGGCCCTGGCCCTGAACTTTGCCGACAACACAGACGCCAAGATGGAGAGTTTCATCGAGGCTCTGGCTGAGGAGAACAGACAGAGCGGTGAGTGGAGAGGTTACAACAGGTTGTTTGAATCTAACATCCGCGCCACCAGCGGTAAATAAGGGAAAGTAAATTGGAAGACAGCACAGGAGACCGGTTCCCGCCCCAGGCGGGGATGAAGACAGATAACAGAGGTGCCGGATTGAAGGATAAGATTCATTTAAAAAAAAATCAGGACCTTCACCTGACAATCGAAGACTTTACCAGAGAAGGGGAAGGCCTTGGCAAGTACCATGGCTTCCCCTTTTTTGTCAAGGATACAGTGATTGGGGATGTGGTGGCTGTGACGGTCACCAAGGTGAAGAAGAACTATGGCTATGCCCGGCTTAAGGAGGTATTGGTTCCTTCCCCGGACCGGGTGGACCCGCCCTGCCCTGTTGCCAGGCAGTGCGGCGGCTGCAAGATCCAGCAGCTGGCCTATGACAGGCAGCTGGAATACAAGTTTGACTTGGTCAAAAGCTGCCTGGAGCGGATCGGTGGCTTTGCCGGGGCAGACCGGCTCATGGAGCCCATCTATGGGATGGAAGACCCCTGGCATTACCGGAACAAGGCCCAGTTCCCTGTGGGAGGAGACCGGCAGGGAAGGCTGGTGGCCGGCTTTTATGCCGGCAGGACCCACACCATCGTTGCCAACAGGGACTGCCTGATCCAGGCCCCGGTCAACAGGGAGATTCTGGACCTGGTCCTTATGCATATGGAAAAATATAAAATAGAACCCTACCATGAGACCGGACATACAGGTCTGGTCCGTCATATCCTGACCAGGGTGGGCTACCATACCGGCCAGATTATGGTCTGCCTGGTCCTGAATGGGAAGGCGGACTCCTTTGCCGGTATAAAAAAGCTGGCCCGGGACCTGGCAGGAATTGAGGGAATGACTAGTCTGGTGGTCAACAGCAACATGGAGCGGACCAACCGGATCCTTGGTCCTGCCTGTCAGACCGTCTGGGGCCAGGATTATATAGAGGACTATATTGGGGAAGTCAAATATCAGATCGGCCCCCTGTCTTTTTTCCAGGTTAATCCCCGGCAGACAGAGGTCCTCTATGGCAAGGCCCTGGAATATGCGGACCTCAGCGGTCATGAGACAGTCTGGGACCTCTACTGCGGTATAGGAACCATCTCTCTCTTCCTTGCCGGCAGGGCCAGGAAGGTTTACGGTGTGGAGATTGTGGAGGCCGCTGTGGAGGATGCCAGGAGAAATGCGGCCGTCAACGGTTTTGAAAATGTGGAATTCTTTGCCGGTAAGGCAGAGGAAGTGGTTCCCGCCCATTTTGAAAAAACCGGGGATCATCCGGATGTGATCGTGGTGGACCCGCCCAGGAAGGGTTGTGACAGCAGACTTTTAGAGACCATGCTGGCCATGGCGCCGGAAAAGATCGTCTATGTCAGCTGTGATCCCGGAACCCTGGCCAGGGACCTGAAGATTCTCTGCTTCAAGGATTATGAACTTAAAAAGGTGGCGGTGGTGGACCAGTTTGCCCACTCCTGCCATGTGGAGACCGTCGTGAGACTGGACAGAAGAAGTCTGCCATCACCTTTATAGTTTCGATGAACTTTCAGGAATTAAGCATGTTTTGAACTTATATTAAGTTTTGAGGTTATATAAAAAATGGGAAAGAACAGAACAGCTATCTGGGATAATGCCAGATTTATAATGATTACCCTGATGGTCATCGGACATTTCGCGGATGTGTTTTGCACAGAATCGGATCTATGCCGAAGCATCTATCTCTTTATTTATGCATTTCATATGCCGGTACTTTTCTTTATTTCAGGACTATTTTATAAGAATGAAAGAATAGTAGAAAAGGTGATTTTTTTCATCAGTTGTGGTTTCTTACTGAAGATCTGTCTGATGATTGCTGCCCTGGTTAACGGGATGTCCGTCGGATTCAGTCTCCTGTCAGACTCAGGCATCCCCTGGTTTTTCTTTGTCCTTGCTGCTTTTAACGTGTATGTATATATTACCTAAAGGAATATTTGGGAAGGCAGCCTATTTTTTGGTTGCCGTGCTGATGAGTATAGTCCTTTCCTCTGTGAAATGCTTTGATTACCCGATGAAGATTATTAAGGAGAAATGCTTTCATCCCCAAAAAGACGGCAATGAATCCTGATGCGGTTTGCCGGCTAATGTCCTGGCATGGCTGATTGACAGAATACCGGGAGCAGAAAGGCTTCTTTTACATACAAAATGATAATTTCCGACAGGATGGTTTGTCCTGACTTGTTATGTGATTATAGGTGAATACGGAATCCTGTATTATTGGATACAGGGTTGTGTTTCCAATAAAGTTTTAAAGGAATATGCAGATGAACAGGAAACCATTAAACAGAGACGTCATTAAGTTAATAGCCCTGCTGCTGATGCTGGGCAACCATATAGCATCCGTCTTCATGGCTCCGGAAGCCCCCCAGGCCATCCTGCTGACAGACCTGGGCTATTTTACCGCGCCGGTTATGTGTTATTTTCTGGTAGAGGGTTTTTATTATACCCATTCAAGGAAAAAATATGGCCAGCGGCTGCTGCTTTTTGCCCTTCTGTCCCAGCCGCCCTTTTGCCTGGCCTTTTATTCCGCCCATATAAAACTCTATAATTATAATATGATAGGGACCCTCTTTCTCTGTTTTCTCATGCTCTGCGTGCTGGAAAGCTCCTGGGACGGGAGAAGCAAGTGGTTAGTCATATTCCTGCTCTATTACCTGGGCTGTTATGGAGACTGGGCGGTCATGGCCCAGACCTTTGTCCTTATCTTCTGGAGACTGCACCGGCTGCAGGAGGAGAGAAGGGCGGGTTTCCGGGACCAGGTAAGCTCCTGGTCGGCCGTGGTCTTAATCGTTGGCATTATGAATTTCTTAAATGCTTATCTGGGAAATGCTTCTTCTAAAGACCTGCTTATATCTCTTGGATCTATGTCAGGTCCTCTGCTGGCGGCAATTTGCATCCTCTTTTTTTATAATGGAGAGCAAATGGCAAGGGGAAGGATCTTCCTCAAATGGTTTAATTATATCTTTTACCCGGCCCACCTGCTGGTCCTGGGCTTAATCAGGATAGGCCTGGGGTAAGTGATTATAGAAGGAAAGATAGGCTGAGGGAAAATTCTGAAATAAACACTAATAAAAACCCGGGTATGGATATTAATGATAATAATACTGCTATAGAATAAAAAGACTGTCTGCGGCCAGATGGTCTTTCATTGTCAATACATAATATTCAAAAGGAATGGACAGGCAAACCGGTTCTAAGGTTTTGAAACCAATATGCACAAAAATAATAGCATAGGAGCAGGGAAGGAGATCATCTTATGGCTATGGAAACAAATAAAAAAGAAAAGACTTACGAAAATACAGACCTCTTCCGGGCCCGGGGCAGTATCCTGCTTGGCCAGATCAGCTTCGGCAAAAACTGTAGTGTCTGGTACAATACGGTAATCAGAGCCGACAAGGCTACCATTGAGATCGGAGACAACTGTAACATCCAGGACAACTGTGTGGTCCATGTGGATGAGGGCCATGCGGTCCGTCTGGGTGATAATGTTACAGTTGGCCACAGTGCCATTATTCACGGCTGCAGTATCGGGGACAATTCCCTGGTAGGTATGGGAGCTATTATTATGAATGATGCGGTCATAGGAAAAAACTGCATCATAGCTGCAGGAGCCCTGGTGACCCAGGGGACAATAATCCCTGACGGGTCCATGGTTATGGGAAGTCCGGGTAAGATCCGCCGGACTTTGACGGAGGAAGAGATAGAAGCTAACCTCCACAATGCGGACCATTATGTGGAGATCAGCAGAGAATATATGGCGAACAAATACAAGGTTTGGGAATAAATGATAATTTTCTCCTAATAGCAAGTCTTGACGAATTCCTGTAAATTAGGTATTATTAACGCAAGTTAGAAATAACTAATATTAATTAGGGATGGATGACACTATGGGACGTGATGTCATAGAGTTGATGGAGAAACTGGATATGAAAGATATCACAACACAGATGGTCCTGCAGTGTGCGCCGCTGTTCACCGGTTTAAAAGTATCTAACCTCCTCATAATACCCGCAGGGAATGGAAACCTTGTCCGGACTGCTCTGGAGGGAACGGATATCTCCTTCCGCAAGCTGTCAGAATTCAAGAACAAGGCTACCTATATCCTCTTCCGGAGAGATCTTCTTACAGAGTGGATTCTGGAGGAGGACAACCGACAGTTTCTTGCGGACTGGGGCTATGAGGGATGCTCGCTGGATTCCATACTGAACGCGATTGAAAACCAGTACTGCTCCTACGTTCGGGAAAACACAGCATTTCCCCATGAGATCGGTATCCTTTTAGGTTATCCTGCAGAGGATGTCCAGGGATTCGTGAACAATGAGGGAAAGAATTACCTGTGTTCCGGCTACTGGAAGGTATATGGACATCCATCCGAGAAAAAAAGACTTTTCCAAAGGTTTGATCAGGCCAAGAAGACTCTGCTGAGGGTCATAGCCATGGGAGTGGAGATTCAGTCAGTGATTGTGAATTCCGTGGAGTGTCCCCGGGGCTCTGCAGCCTGATGACAATACATTTCTTGCAGTAATTTAGGAGGATAACACCATGAGTAAAGTTAACATCGTTTTCTGGTCCCAGACAGGTAATACAGAGGCTATGGCCGAGGCCATCGGCAAAGGTGTTGAGAAGGCCGGCAAAGAAGCCAATGTAGTAAACGTAGCAGACGCAAGCATCGATGACCTGGCAGCAGAGGCAGCATTTGCCCTCGGATGTCCGGCTATGGGCGCTGAAGTTCTTGAGGAGATGGAGATGGATCCCTTCGTTGCAGATGTGGAAGGCATCGCTTCCGGCAAGACCATCGCCCTCTTTGGATCCTACGGCTGGGGAGACGGCCAGTGGATGAGAGACTGGGAAGACAGAATGGCTGACGCAGGCGCAACTGTGCTGAACGGTGAAGGCCTCATCTGCCAGGAAGCTCCCGACGATGACGCTCTTGAGGCCTGCGAGGCACTCGGAGAGCAGCTGGCTGGCTTAGTATAATAAAAAGCCATTAACTATGATATCAGACTTCCCCGGACCCGTCCCGCCAGGACAGCGAAAGGGAAGAAGATATAAAGCAACCCGTTAACATAAACATATATTTACCAAATCTGATACCTCTAATTTAATGAAATACCCTTTCTAAATAGAAAAATGTTTTTCTAGCCCTGTCAGCCACCCACTGACAGGGTTCTTTTTTTTCATGATACAGCGAGGAGAAGTCAAAAATAGCCGCAGGATCCCGCAGGGACATGCGAGCTGATTTTTGACCTCGACGAGCGAACAAAACCCGAATGCGGCCGCTAAAAACATTCTTGATTATTTTTAAATCCTAGTATATTATTTGGAATAAAAAGGAGGCGGTCATATGATGATATCAACCAAGGGCCGGTATGCCTTGCGTCTGATGATTTATCTGGGAGAACATAATACAGGAGACCTGGTTTCACTGAAAGAGATTGCCAGCAGTCAGAGTATTTCCATGAAATATCTGGAGATGATCGTCTCTGATCTTCATAAGGGTGGGATATTAATCAGTGGACGAGGGAAAAAAGGTGGCTACCGGCTGGCTGTAGAGCCGGCAGACTGTACGATCGGTCAGATTCTGAAGATGACAGAAAAAAGTCTTGCCCCCGTTAACTGCCTGGAGGGTGACACTGTGACCTGTGAGAAAGCAGACCAATGTCTGACTCTTCCCTTGTGGAGGCAGCTGGATGACTTGATTGACAGTTATTTGGAAAGTGTAACATTACAGGATCTCCTGGAAGGGAATGTACCGGACTGGAGAGAAAAGCCTGGGACAGGTTTCAATCAGTTATAAAAGAAGACCGTGAAATAGGCAGCAGATTTCACGGTCTGATTTATCTCTTTAATTCCTATTGACAAACTAGGAATTAAAGATTATAATTCCTGTAAATTAACTAGGGATTTAAAATGTCTCATGGATTATGGTCCACAGATGCATTTTACTCATAGAAGAGAAGCAAAAAAGGAGAGATTACTATGTATATTTATGCTGATAATGCGGCGACAACCAAGCCCAGTCAGACAGCCATTGATGCCATGGTATCCTGCCTGAAGGAAGTCTACGGCAACCCGTCCAGCCTTCATTCAGCAGGACAGAAAGCAGCGGAAGTTCTGTACCAGGCCCGGGTGGATGTAGCCCAGGCCATCGGAGCTGATTTTAATGAGATATATTTTACATCCGGAGGAAGTGAGGCAGACAACCAGGCCATCCGGTCTGCGGCTCTTACAGGGGCAAGAAGAGGCAAGAAGCATCTGGTTTCTACCAAGATTGAGCACCATGCAGTTCTTCATACCTTGGACAAGCTGGAGAATGAAGGTTTTGAGGTTACCCTTTTAGAGGTAGGCCCGGACGGTATCGTCAAAGTAGAGGATGTGGAGAAGGCGATCCGCCCGGATACAGCCCTGGTTACCATCATGTATGCCAATAACGAGATCGGGACCATCCAGCCCATCACTGAGATTGCAGCCCTGTGCCGGGAGAAAAAAGTTGTATTCCACACTGACGCAGTCCAGGCTGTGGGTCACCTGCCCATCAATGTACACGACCAGCAGATTGACATGCTGTCCCTGTCCGGCCATAAGTTCCACGGTCCCCGGGGAGTCGGCGCCCTCTATGTGAGAAAGGGAATCCCCCTTCGCAACCTTATCGAAGGGGGAGCCCAGGAGAGAGGCAAGAGAGCCGGCACAGAGAACCTTCCGGCCATCGTTGGCATGGCGGCAGCCCTTAAAGAAGCTGTGGCTAACATGGAGGAGAATTCCAAAACAGTGACTGCCCTCAGAGACCGGCTGATCAAAGGTCTGTCCCACATCGACCATTCCAGGCTCAATGGAGATCCGGTAAAGAGACTGCCGGGCAATGTGAATTTTGTATTTGAAGGTATCGAAGGAGAGTCCTTACTGCTCCTTCTCGACGATAAGGGTATAGCCGCTTCCTCAGGAAGTGCCTGTACTTCAGGATCCCTGGATCCCAGCCACGTTCTTTTGTCTATTGGCCTTCCCCATGAGGTGGCCCACGGCTCTCTTCGGTTAAGTCTTGATGAGAGCATGACAGAAGAAGATATTGACTATATCGTTAATGCCGTACCGGAAGTGGTCGCTTATCTGAGAGACATTTCCCCGGTATGGGAGGATCTTGTGAAAGGAGATAAAGACTATGTTATACAGTGAGAAAGTTATGGACCATTTCCGCAATCCCAGAAATCTGGGAAAGATGGAGGATGCCAGTGGAATCGGTGAAGTAGGAAATGCTAAATGTGGTGACATCATGAAGCTTTATCTCAAAATCGATGACCAGGGGGTGATCACGGACGTTAAATTCAATACCTTTGGCTGCGGATCAGCCATTGCCAGTACTTCCATGGCCACAGAGATGATCAAGGGAAAGACTGTCCAGGAGGCCCTGGAGCTTTCCAACAAAGCAGTGGTTGAGGCTTTAGATGGTTTGCCCAGCCATAAGCTCCACTGCTCAGTCCTTGCCGAGGAAGCAGTGAAGGCAGCAGTGAAAGATTTCTACGATAGAAATGGGATTCCTTATGATGAGAAGACCCTGGCCGCCAGTGACATGGCAGAGCATGCCCATGATGAGTCCGGACTTCTGTAATAATTTTTGAAATCAAAGAGTTGCCTGATTAGAATTTGAATTCTTGACAGGCAGCTCTTTTTTAGATATATTTAGCGTTTTTGCCTAAAAAGCTTGACATAAAATCAATGCTTATCCTATAATTTAACTATCTTATTTGTAATAAAGAATTAAGAAAGGAGATATGAAAATGAAAGGATTTTTTGCAGAATTTAAAGAGTTCATCTCCAGAGGAAATGTCCTGGACATGGCTGTTGGTATCATCATAGGCGGGGCTTTTACAGCAATCGTGACAGCCCTTGTTAATAATATCATCATGCCGCT
>CAMOZD010000031.1 GCA_946630645.1 uncultured Lachnospiraceae bacterium | reverse complement strand
TAGAAAGGTGAGGGGTTTTAATATGTATATTACGGAAGACATTAAATACGTTGGTGTCGATGACCATCAGATAGACTTGTTTGAAGGCCAGTACAAGGTACCCAACGGTATCGCCTACAATTCTTACATAATCTTTGACGAGAAGATCGCCGTCGTTGATACTGTGGATGTCAACTTTGGCAGCGAGTGGCTGATCAATATCGAAAAGCAGCTCTGCGGCCGTCAGCCGGACTACCTGATCGTCCATCACATGGAGCCGGATCATTCCGCAAACATCGCTGACTTCATGCAGTATTTTAAGAATACTAAGATTGTTTCCTCTGAGAAAGCCTATGAAATGATGAAGAACTTCTTCGGCACAGACTTTGATGATCGGAAAGTGGTTGTAAAGAGTGGCGATACTCTCCGCTTAGGAAAGCATACACTGGCCTTTGTGGAAGCACCTATGGTTCACTGGCCGGAAGTTATCGTTTCCTACGATGTCTGTGACAAGGTTCTTTTCTCAGCCGACGGCTTTGGCAAGTTCGGTGCAAACGATGTGGAGGAAGACTGGGCTGACGAGGCCAGAAGATACTATATCGGTATCGTTGGAATGTATGGTAATTTCGTGCAGGACCTGCTGAAGATTGCCGCTACCCTTGATATCCAGATCATCTGCCCGACCCACGGTCCGGTTCTCAAGGAGAATCTGGGTTACTACATAGATCTCTATGACAAGTGGTCCTCCTACACTCCCGAAGAAGAAGGTATCGTAATCGCCTACACTTCTGTATATGGCCATACCAGGGATGCCGTTGAGGCTCTGGCAACCTGTCTGAAGGCTGCCAAGGCTCCCAATGTTGTCGTATATGACCTGGCCAGGGACGATATGTCCGCCGCAGTGAGCGATGCTTTCCGCTACAGCAAGCTGGTTCTGGCTACCACAACCTACAACGGAAGCATGTATCCTTTCATGCATGATTTTCTCCACCGGCTGGTAGAGCACAAGTACCAGAAGAGAACCGTAGCCATGATTGAGAATGGATCCTGGGCTCCCCAGGCTTCCAGACTGATGAAGGATATGCTGCTTGGCTGCGAGAATATTGAGTTCACCAGAAATAATGTCCATATCAAGTCTGCCATGCAGGAGAACAACGCGGAAGAGATGAAGAATATGGTTTATGAGCTCTGCCAGGAATACATCGAGCACGATGACCTGCTGGCTAACAAGCAGAACATGACCGCTCTCTTCAAAATCGGCTATGGTCTCTATGTCATCACAGCTAAGGATGACTGCAAGGATACCGGCTGTATCGCCAACGCCGTGGTCCAGGTTACCAACACGCCTAACCGTGTGGCTGTAACCCTCAACAAGGCCAACTACACCCACGATGTGATCATGGCCACAAAGAAGCTGAATGTCAACTGTCTGTCTGTGGACGCCCCCTTTGATGTCTTTGTGAATTTTGGTTTCCAGAGCGGCAGGGATGTCAACAAGTTTGAAACCTGGCCCCTGCTGAGGGCCGGCAACGGCATCGCTTACCTGCCCAAGTACATCAACTCCTTTATGTCCCTTGAGGTAGAGGCAGTTCATGATCTGGGCACCCACAGCATGTTTATCTGCAGTGTTCCCGAGGCCAGGGTTATCTCCGGCAGAGAGACCATGACCTACAATTACTACCAGGCCAATGTTAAGCCCAAGCCCCAGCCCACGAAAAAGAAAGGCTTTGTATGTAACGTATGTGGTTACATCTATGAGGGTGACGAGCTGCCGGCAGACTTTATCTGCCCCATCTGCAAACATCCGGCATCTGACTTCAGACCACTCTAATCCCGGATTAGTTCAGCCTGAAGACAGGAAGGCAGTCTGACAACAAAAGATCAGAACCAATGAAAGGCAGCCGTGCTCGCGGCTGCCTTTATTTCGTCATTGGGGTCCTTTACTGCGGCATTGGAACCTCTTTTACTATTCCTACCTGCCTTTTGACAAAAAGAAAATCTGGCAAAAAGAAAAGTATATATACCTGCCCATCTCTCAGGCCGGCATATATACTTTTTATTATCATTATTTAAAACCTATTTATAAATCACTTTAGAATTCTCTCTCACCGGTAATACGGAAGAACTGCTGCTGACCCATACCACAAATCGGGCAGTGGGAAAGGGTAGTGAATGCCTTTCCTTCCTTCTTCTCATCGAAGATATATCCACATGCCTTACAGTAATAGATTCCATCCAGCGGATGTGCAGTTACATTCTGGTTTCCTCCCTTGGCTGTAAGATCTTCTACTGCATCGTTAATCTGCATTTTGTGAAGCTGCTCTAATAAAGTTCCCATTATCCATACCTCCTGTGATTATGTTCTGTATTCCCATTTTCCTAAAACTTTATTATTATATTTTCTGTTTATAAAAGGATATCCCAATTATCCTTGTCTGATTCTTTAAGCCGGCTCTCAGTCCTCAAAAACAAAGCGGCAGCCTAAAGCATGGGCAAATTCTCTTAATATGGCCGTATTGCCGGGCCAGGCCGGTGATGTAATCAGGTTACCGTCAACCACAACATCATCAGGAGCAACCTCTATGTAAGTCGCTCCGGCCATAGTTGCGTCCGGTCCACAGGCCGGGTAGCAGGTCACCTTACGGCCGGTCAGTACGTCAGCGGCGGTCAGCACCTGGATACCGTGGCAGATCGAGGCTACCGGCTTGCCACTTTTGACAAAGCACTTAACCAGGGAGATCACCTTGCTGTTTAAGCGAATGTACTCCGGCGCCCTGCCTCCTGTGATGAAGAGACCGTCATAATCGTCAAAGTCCACCTCATCAAAGCTCTTATTAAGAGCAAACATATGGCCAGGCTTTTCCGTGTAGGTCTGGTCTCCTTCAAAGTCGTGAATCGAGGTCTTCAGGAAGTCACCTGCCTTCTTGTCCGGGCACACAGCATCCACCTGGAATCCCAGCATGGATAAGGCCTGGAAAGGAACCATGGTCTCATAATCCTCCGTGAAATCCCCTGCCAATAATAATACTCTATGCATATTTTTCCCTTTCTCCAAAGAAATCTATCTGCTCCCTGGCCTAGCCCATAATCTTGGAGAGCTCATATTCAGCGTCGTCCAGGTTCCTGTATCCATAGGCTTTGGCCATCCGGTTCAGGCTGTCTTTATACCTGTTGAGCTCCGGCTTGGCCTCAATGGAAGCAAGAAGAAGCATCAGGGTCTTCTTGGAATAGGTCATCAGCTCACTCCTCAGATAATTATGGATGCTGACGGGTCCGGCCCCCATATTTTCCGCCGGTCTTCCCTGCATCCGCACTCTGGGATATTTCTTTTCCACTTCCATTTCCCATTCCAGATAATACTTGGTGATTCTTTCAGCCAGGAAATACACCTCTTCGCTCACCGGCGGCAGCAGGTGCTTGATCTGGTCGAAATAAGCAGGATCAGTCTCAGCCATCATATAGGCATACTTCTCCATAATAAGATTCCGCTCAGCTGCCTTGGCCTCTTCCAGGTCAAACAGATAGCTGGCCAGCACATTCTCTTCCCAACTGTCAAACTGGGAACTTCTCATAATAACAAAGGTTTCAAAGTCATCCTGACAGTCTGCTCTGCCGTCTATCCCTTTAACCTGCTGAAACATATCCCATTCAGTCAGGACGATTCTTCTTAATATCACATCTTTTCCGTTGCCCATACACTACCTCCTTCTATAGGATAATGATATCATTTTGCAAGCATTTTTTTTGGTAGGAATTCATCCTAAGACTAGTAATATTGAAACTGATTTTCCTCGAAGAAAATGTAAGTAAAATTACAACAATTCTTCTCCCATCTTCCCAGTCCCGAAGACCTGATTTGCTAAAATATAAGAAGGGAATTATTCATTGCTGTTTATAGTTTGATTAGTAGCTTGATTAATATCCCATCCGAGATGTCTTATGGCTGTAAAGGATAGCCCGTCTATCCTTTGATAATATTATATATTTGGGGGGAAGGTATCTATGAAGGTTGGTATTTATAATCATCAGCATATGCAGGGCAGTTGTCCGATCTGCCGCCAGACCTATGTACAGGGTATGATGCAGGACGCCCTGTCCTGTCAGTCCAAGGCCCACATGGTCTATGGCAGCGACCTGGAATTTGTTAATTATACGGATCTGGGCGATTATCCGCCGGAAAATTTAGACAGGCCCGGCTTCCGAAGAATGATGGAGGATGTGGAAAATAATGTCGTAGATGTCATTGTTGTCTTTACCCTGAGTAAAATTTCCACGGATATCAATCTGATTCTCGATACCTACCAGGTGATGAAGGACCACGGTATCCAGCTGATCACCGCCTTAGACGGCAAGAAGGCTATGACCGTCCTGGACAAGGCCCTGGCCAAAAGAAACAGCCAGTAAAGATCTCTCAAACAACTTCGATCTTTGCTGTTCCATTCATTTTAATAAATCACCATAAAAGACGGGACCAGGTCCCGTCTGCAAGCGATGAACTAAACGGCTCTGAAACAGGAATTCCAGAGCCGTTTTTTTATTTTTCTATGGCTCAGAAAGCTATGCCCAATGCCAGATGCAAGTTCTATTACTCATAAGTTAAAAAGAAGTTTCCATTAAACTGACTGACCTGCCATTTCCATGCATCAAGTTCTCTGTTAAGATAAAAGATGATCTTGAAGAAGGGCTCCGTCAATGGTTCATTCCCAAATGGCAGAAAAGCCATGAAGTCACCCGGGGCGGCAACTATGTCAGTGTGATGCAGGCCGGGGTAACAAAGGGAAGTTCCATAAAGAAGATCCAGGACCACCTTCATATATCTCCAGAGGAAACCATGGTATTCGGCGATAATATGAATGATCTGGAAATGATGGAGCAGGCGGTCTGGAGTGTAGCTGTGGAGAATACCCGGCCTAAATTAAAGAAGGCTGCCAGAATTATAACAGCCTCCAATGATAAACTTGGTGTTTTGAAAACAATCGATGCCCTGATTCGCCAGGGCTATCATTGCAATGACGAATTTCTGGAAGAAATGAGGATAATCTCTCATTCATAGTCTCTCAGAAAGTCTGTCTGTTTCCCGCTTCAAGGTCGGACAGATTCCCGGCTCCTGCTTCAAGGTCGGACAAATTCCTGACTCCCGCTTCAAGGTCGGACAGATTCCCGGCTTCTGCCTTATGGCTGGTCAGGTCTTTGTCTGTCACATGGCCGCTTTTCTTAAATCTTTGGAATAGCGGTTGAAAGAGGAGGGGGTCCTGCCTTCGTACTTTTTAAAGATCTTACAGAAGTAGCCTGCCTCACTGTAACCGAGCAGGAAGGAAATGTCAGAAATATTCATCTCGCTGGTAGCCATATAATACTTGGCCATGGTAATCTTTCGAAGATGAATATAATCTACCACGCTGATCTTATAATACTTCTTAAAGATCCGGCTCAGATAGCCGCTGCTGATTCCGGCCTGAGCCGACAGGTCAGCCAGGGCAATCTCGTTATTCTTATTGTCTTCGATATACTGAAATACCTTGTTCATGTGGGAGTATTTCATAGTGCAAAGCTGCCGGTAAACCTCTGTGACTATCTGCATGATCCAGCAGAAACAGAGCAGGGGCTTGCTGACCTTCTGGGCATTGATCTTATATTTTTGCAGGTAATATTCCTTCTGGGCATTATCCATGCCAGGTATGATATAGAAAAGGCTGGTGGCGAGACCCACCATCTTCTCTTTTCTGACTTCCTTACCGCATTCCCTGAAAAGATAGCTGACAACCTCCTTGGCCACATCATAAGAGTATTTATAATTTCTCTCATCCAGGGAAGAAATTAGTTTATCAATATTGGTATCTTCCAGCTCGTCGGGAAGCTCTGACTGATTATTCCTGATAATGGCATCCAGCTTCTTTCTGGAGAGGGGCTTAAAAAGATACTCGTTGACTCCCGCCTCCATGGCATTGTGCAGGAGGGTGTAGTCCCCGTAATTGGACAGGATATAGATGGAAGCCTCCGGCAGCCTGCTGCGAATCATCTTGCATACGGTTATGCCGGATTCTTCATGGAGGGTCACATCGGACAAAATAACCTGGGGCCGGCAGCTGCTGGCCAGCTCCATGGCTTCCCTGCCACTGGTGGCCGTTCCAATAAGCCGGCAGCCCTGACAGTCACCAATCATCTTTTCCATGGCACTTTGATATAATTCGTCAGCATCAGCAATTAAAACATCTACCATAATCTATACCTTTCTACTATGTTCCAAAAAATAATTATCTGCTTCTCCAAATTTCCTGTCTTAGTATTTTCTTTTTTGCTGAAGAGGGATATTCAGGACAATGGTATTTGGATTTACAGTAAGGTTGATCTCCTGATTATAGAGGTACTCATACCTCTTTTTGATAGTCTCTACCTGGAATTCAGAGAATCCACTGTCTATGATCTCCGCGCCAAACCTTCCCACCGGCAGGCCTGAGCTCTCCAGCTGCATGGTAATCCGGCAGCGGTTCTGGACCTGCTCCGCATCTATGTAGAGCATGGCCTCATAATTGCCGGACAGGACGCCGAAATCTATGAAATGTTCCACCATGGGAAGGAGCCCCAGCACCGGAATCCTCTGCCATTCCACTTCCTTTTGGATATTAATCTGATAGTTGAGCTTGTGATTATATTGCTCTTTCAGGGTCCTCAGATAAATATCTATCTGGTTAGCCTCCTGACTGAGAGCGATATCTTCCAATTTATTATCCACATAATAACGGAGGATCTGGGCGAAATCCGTGATCATCCTCTCCGTTTTTGAGGCATTTTCCAGAATGGCAAAATAAGATATTGTGGTGTAAAGGTTGAGCAGCAGCTGGGCGGGCAGCTGGCCCCTAAGGCTCTGATACTCCATCCTGCGGATCTCCAGTTCCAGCTCTCTGTTTCTCTTTTTGATGGAATCTGAGGATACCACCTTGTTTTTCAGGCTATCCACCTGCAGGGCGACAGTCTCCTTCTCACACATCTCTTTGACCATCAGGAAGGCGATTCTGGCTATAGCTTCCACCTTTTTCCCGGAATACCTGGGAAGGGATGATACATCAAGGTTGCTGTAGATCTCATCGTCATCCACGCCGGCAAGCTTATCCTCCTGGTCCACATCTGTACGGTAGACAGGTCCTCCAATCAGGGCCCCCAGATACTGCTCATTCACTACGATAGGGATGGCCATATGGAGCAGGTTTCTGTAATGGCCGAAAATCTGGGACCGGTTGTATATGGCAGCCTTAGCTGCCTCCATGGCATTCAGAGCTCTTAGCTCCTCTAACTTGACATCACTGTCTATAAAATCCTGGAGCATCGTATTAGCACCATTATAGTCAATATAGGCGTTCCCCCGGTAGTCGATGACCTGAAAGGAAATACCTGTGACATCAGAAAGACTATTCTGAATCTCCTGGAGACGATCCCGTCCAAACAGGCCATCCAGACTGATATCCCTTTTTATACTCTGGTATTTCTGATCCATAATACACTCCATTCTTTTGTTCTTTACTTTTATTTATTTCTTATTTTATCATTTTTATGCACAATAAAAAATTCCATTTTTTGTGAGGTTTTTCATAAATTAGTGCTAATATTTGTCTTATTTTGCTATGAATTGAAAATTTATTTGGTTTACTTAAAATTTCTATGGGCAATATTTTCCACTTATATTTTTCAATTTCAGAAAATAAGTCCTATTTGGATTTACTTGCTTTATAAATGGAAATAATCGTAACTTTATCTTGTACTATTTCAGTTTTTATTAGTATTCACTATGAAAAAGCTAAAAAACACTTAACAAAATAAAGACAGGAGAGGAAAATTCCTCTCCTGCCTTATGTGGATCAAGCAAATATTTGTTTTTTAAATCATATAATCTAATGTGAGAGTTTGTTGAGACCGATTATAGGATGGTTATGCTTGAATGACACCTTTACAAATATGCATATTCGAAAGTAGATAATTTCACTTATGCAATTCAGATCAAGACAGGATTCTACAAGTTGATCTTGCAGATCTCCTCGGCCAGTAAAGCCGCAGTCTTCATCTGGAGCTCAGTCACTTTGTCTGTCTTCTCCCATGGAAGATTAAGCTCATCTCTTCCAAAGTGTCCATAGGCTGCAACCGGTTTATAAGTAACATTAGTGAGAGATAAGTTACTGATTATACCAGCCACACTGAAATCGAAGACAGCTCTGACTGCCTTTTCTATTATTTTCTTCGGCAATTCCTCTGTTCCAAAAGTATCAATCTTAATGGATACAGGCTGGGCAACACCGATGGCGTAGGCTAGGTTCACTTCACACTTCCTGCAAAGACCTGCGGCAACAACATTCTTTGCTGCATATCTTGCCATATAAGCTGCGGACCTGTCAACCTTTGTCGGATCTTTTCCTGAGAAAGCCCCACCGCCATGTCTGGCGATACCGCCATAAGTATCCACGATGATTTTTCTTCCGGTAAGACCTACATCACCTTCCGGTCCACCTACTACGAAGCGGCCGGTGGGATTGATATAAATTCTGACATCCGGGAGAAGCAGATCACTCGGAATTACCGCTCTGATTACATATTCTTCGATGTCTGCGCGGAGCTGTTCTATGGCTATATCCGCATTATGCTGTGAAGATATAACCACATCACTAATTCCGACAACATCGCCATTATCATCACAGGCTACTGTCACCTGAGACTTACCATCAGGATAAAGATAGGGAAGAATCCCTTCCTTTCTCACTCTGGTGAGCTGTTTTGTCAGCTTGTGTGCCAGGGAAATGGACAAAGGCATATATTCCTTTGTTTCATCACTGG
>CAMOZD010000030.1 GCA_946630645.1 uncultured Lachnospiraceae bacterium | reverse complement strand
CAGGAGCTCCCGGAACTACGGCGGCCCTGGCCCTGCTCAACGACCAGGTGAAGAAGGGTGGCGTTATGGCTTCTTCCTATGTGGGCGGCCTCAGCGGAGCCTTCATACCGGTCAGTGAAGACCAGCGTATGATTGACGCTGTGGAAGCTGGAGCTTTGACCCTGGAGAAGCTGGAGGCTATGACCTGCGTCTGTTCCGTGGGTCTTGACATGATTGCCATTCCCGGCGACACACCTGCATCCACCATTTCCGGCATTATTGCTGATGAGATGGCCCTTGGTATGGTCAACCAGAAAACCACCGCTGTCCGTATTATTCCGGTTATTGGCAAGGGCGTGGGAGAGCAGGTGGAATTCGGCGGACTTTTAGGCCGGGCCCCTATCATGCCTGTCAACTCCTTCAGCTGTGAGAGATTTATCGCCCGCGGCGGCCGGATTCCGGCTCCCATCCACAGCTTTAAAAACTAGGAGTCCTTCGAAAGCAGGTCTGACCACGGTTTTAACAAGAAGAAAAGCTAAATAAGTAGAAAAGCATAGAAAAAGAGCCAGATGGATCTGACATTCCATCTGGCTTTACTCTTGCTGACATAAGTTTGTCACGAGCAAATCCGGTCGTAAAGGAGAAACAAAAACCATTCAATTATTGAAGGAAGGGTATATAAACCGGATTTCTTATAAACCATTAGTTAGGGATTACTAATTGATGTTAGTATAACATTACTTTCTGGATAATGCAACAATTTTTTTTCTGATATGTTAAAATGTTTCTAACTATTGTAAGCGAAGTAGTCTGACAGGAGTCCGGAATATGGTTTTTGAAGTAGAACCCAGATTTGAATACAGGCAGGACCGTTTTCTTCGCCGTCTGCATCTGGATGAGGGCAGCGGTCAGAATAAGAATATCCGTAAGAAGATTGGCCCCATGGTGGCAAGGGCTTCTTCCCTTGTCCGTCTCCATGGTCTGGTCAGGCTGGGCCGGCAGGATTTTGAGACCGGGATCCGGCAGGCTGACAGGATGGAAGGACAGGCTATTTTTCTTTGCTGGGCCGGCCGGGAGGCGGTGGAGGAGATAGAAAGACTTTCTGCCCAAGATAAACTGATGGAGGCCTACCTGCTGGACCAGCTGGTCAATGACAGCCTTTTTTATGCTTCAGTGGCATTGGAGGAGGCGGCAGACCGGCTTCTCCGGGGTCAGGGCCTGCAGATCTGCCAGGTCTTTTACCCGGAGGACAGCTGCCCCGATTCCACTCTGTCAGCCAGATTACTGGACCTGGTCAAGGAGGAAAAGGATGTGGAGGTCACCCTGAATCAGGCCGGCCTTTTCCAGCCGCCCAAAACCATCTGCTATGTGGCCGGCACCAGCCCTATCCGACAGGAAACCGGGACAGGGCCGGTTCATCAGGAGTTCGGGGCAGGGCCTGTTTATCAGGAGTCCGGGCCGGAGCCGGTTGGACAGGAGACTGGGACGGGACAAGTCCGCCAGGGAGCAGGGGCGGGTCAAGGACCGGAAGATGCTTCTTTTATAAAAAAGGACGGAGAGGGGCCGGCAGGCTGTTCCCGGGGAGCCGGCCGCAGCCGCCACAATTGTGCCATTTGTAAAAAAGAAGGCTGTGCTTTCAGAATTCCTCTTTAAAAGCAAGGGAAAATTTGCTATAATATAGTGCCATGATTACATATATTTTTCTGATATTTTACCCATAATACATATGAAATGTATTATTACTAACTGATAACTACTTGGAGGAGAAAAGGAAAATGTTTGAATTTTTAAATCCCGGCAAAAAAAAGAAGGGTCAGCTGGGATTGAAAATTATTATTGTAGGATGTGGAAAGGTTGGCATTACGCTGGTGGAGAGACTGAGCCGGGAGGGTCATGATATCACCATTATAGATCAGGAGGGAACTGTCGTCACCGAGATTGCCAACCTTTATGACGTGATGGGCATCATGGGCAATGGTGCCAGCTACAGTGTACAGATGGAAGCAGGGATTGATGAGGCAGACCTGATCATAGCAGTTACTGAGTCGGATGAGCTCAACCTGCTCTGTTGTACCATAGCCAGGAGGGTAGGCCATTGCGCCGCCATAGCCAGGGTCCGCACACCGGACTATAATATAGAGTCCGACTACCTTAGGGATAAGCTGGACCTGGCTATGATCATCAACCCGGAACTGGAGGCTTCCAGGGAGGCGGCCAGAATCCTCTTGCTGCCATCTGCCCTGGAGGTGAATTCCTTCGCCCATGGCCAGGCGGAAATGATCAAGTTCCAGGTTCCCGAGGGGAATATCATGCATGGGAAAACAGTGTCGGGGCTCCGTAAGGAACTGCGGTCAGACATCCTGGTCTGTGCCATAGAGAGAGATGGGGAAGTCCACATCCCCGATGGTGAATCTATCATCCATGAGAATGATATCCTTTCCTTTGTGGCAACCAGGGAAGATACCATAGGCTTTTTTGACCATATCGGCTTTAAGACCAACAGGGTTAAGAATACCATGATTATCGGCGGCGGCAAGGCAGCCTATTATCTGGCCAGCCAGCTGATCAAAATGGGTATAGGGGTCAAGATTATTGAGATTGACAAGGCCCGGTGCGAAAAGCTGTCCATCCTTCTGCCCAAGGCCATTATTATCAATGGTGACGGCACAGACCAGGACCTCCTGGAGGAGGAGGGCATCGAGTATGCCGAGTCCTTTGTCCCCCTTACCGGTATCGATGAGGAGAATATCCTGCTGACCCTCTATGCCAGACAGGTATCCCAGGCCAAGGTCATTACCAAGATCAACCGGATCAATTTTAAGGATGTGATCTCCAACCTGGATCTGGGCAGTGTCCTCTATCCCCGCTATATAACCTCGGAGGCGATCATCGCCTATGTCAGGGCCAAGACCAATTCCACCAGCAATAATATTGAGACCTTGTATCACATGTTTGACCACCGGGTGGAGGCCATCGAGTTCCATGTGGCAGAAGAGTCGGAGATTACGAATGTGCCCCTTAAAGATCTGAAGCTGAAAAAAGATATGCTGCTGTGTTTCATCAGCAGAAATGAAAAGATTATTATACCCGGCGGCCATGACCGGATTCTCAAGGGTGACACAGTAATGGTGGTTACCAGGGATACCGGCTTTAATGACATCAGAGACATACTGGAATAGCGGAGGTCACCATGAACAGTTCAATCGTTCGGATTATAGTCGGCCAGGTTTTGAAGGTTGAGGCGGCCCTGCTGCTGCTTCCCTGTATGACTGCCCTGTTTTACCAGGAGAGGGCAGGCTGGTATTATCTGCTGACTGCGGCCATATGCCTGGCTGTTGGTTTTATATTTACATTAAGAAAGTCGAAAAGCGATGTCTTTTACCTGAAGGAGGGCTGTGCGGCCACGGCTTTAAGCTGGATTTTCCTCAGTATTTTCGGGGCCCTGCCCTTTTATATTTCAGGGGAGATTCCTTCCTATATTGACGCTCTTTTCGAGACCGTATCCGGCTTTACCACCACCGGGTCCAGCATCCTGAGTGATGTGGAAGTCCTGTCAAGGACAGCCCTTTTCTGGCGCAGCTTTACCCATTGGGTAGGGGGCATGGGAGTCCTTGTGTTCCTCCTGGCCATCATCCCTTTGAGCGGAGGCAGCAACTTTAATCTCATGAAGGCGGAAAGCCCGGGTCCCTCCGTAGGCAAGCTGGTGCCCAAGGTGGCTTACACAGCCAGGATTTTGTATACCATTTATCTGGGAATCTCCATTCTGGAGCTGGTTCTTTTGCTCCTTGGAGGCATGACGGTCTATGAGGCCCTCCTGACCACCTTTGGAACAGCGGGAACTGGAGGTTTTGGTTTCCTCAATTCCAGTATGGCCAGTTTTTCACCCTACCTGCAGTGGGTGATTACCATATTTATGATTCTCTTTGGCGTCAATTTCAACGCCTACTATTTCATCTTGTTCAAGAAGGCCAAAAAGGCATTTCAGATGGAGGAGGTCAGGGCTTATTTCCTTATTATCCTGGCAGCTGTAGCCATGATTACCACAGACCTGGTAAGAACCATGGATTTCTCCAATGCCCTGCGGACTTCAGCCTTCCAGGTGGGGTCCATTATCACAACGACCGGTTTCTCTACAGCCGACTTCAATGTCTGGTCCCAGACCAGCAGAACCATTCTGGTCCTGCTCATGTTCATCGGGGCCTGTGCCGGTTCTACCGGAGGAGGAATTAAGGTTTCCAGGATTCTTGTCCTTATCAAGACCATGCTCAAAGAGCTCAATTCCTTCCTCCATCCTAAAAGTATCAAAAAGATCAAGATGGACGGTAAGCTTATAGAGCATGAAGTGGTCAGGGCAACCAATGTATTTTTCTGTACCTACATGATGCTTTTTGCCATATCCGTCCTCCTGATTTCCCTGGAGGGTCATGACCTGGTAACTAATTTTACGGCCGTCGCCGCCACCTTCAATAATATAGGTCCCGGCCTGGAGCTGGTTGGCCCGGCGGCAAACTTTGGTTTTATGAATTCTTTCTCCAAGATTGTCTTGATTTTTGACATGCTGGCCGGAAGGCTGGAACTCTTTCCCCTCCTGATCCTTTGTCATCCTGTCCTGTGGAAGGAAGTGATCAGCCGGAAAAGTAAAATTGTCCAGAGCAGAAATCTTGACAGGAAATATTAATTAGAGTATACTAACTCTAGTATTATGCACATAACATACTTATAGCAATCTGCCTCCCCTTAGGGGGATGGCAGGCTATCAGTGTGGGTAAAAGGTTTGCCTGAGGGGCATTTTATTTTTATTAGTTAGGTTTGGTACGACTAATTTTTATTAAAGACTTCTAATCAAAGATATTTTTATTGGGAAGCCAGGCTTGGAAAGAGGTTGATTGAAGATGCAGATGACAGCAGCTAAAGAACTTGAGATAAACAATGTGGATTTTCATCATACTAATATGCAGCGTGATATCATTTTGCAGCAGCTTAAGGCCAGAGGATGCCGGATTACCAAACAGAGGAAGATGCTCCTTGATGTCATTCTTAATGAAGACTGCTCCAGCTGTAAGGAGATATATTACAAGGCCGCCATGAAGGATAAACATATCGGGACAGCCACGGTTTACCGGATGATTAATATCCTTGAGGAAATCGGTGCTATCAACCGGAAAAATATGTATAAGATTGCCTGTGGTCCCGAGTGCGAGGTCAAGGATGCCTGCGTCATTGAGTTCGATGACCAGACTGTCATCGAGCTGACGGGAAAGACCTGGAACAGTGTGGTTCAGGAAGGCCTTGCGGCCCTTGGTTACCCGGTGAATTCCAGGATAAAAAGTGTCACTGTCAAGTCCTGCGAGTTTTCCAGATAAGAATTTTCCCGGGAGAGATCCTGGTTTTCAGGTATATTTGAAAAGTATTAATAGGAAGATTTTAGTCGCTGGTTCCCATCCCCCAGGGGTTCCGGCGGCTTTTTTCTGTCTCTGAGTATCTGCTGCCTTTGGAATTTCCTCTTGTTCCTTTGGTTAAATTGGTCCTGGCCTTTTTGTCGGGCGGCTTCTATCCTTTTCATTGCTTTATGAAGCCGGATGTAATATATTAAGTGAAAGAATTCCTGGTGATAATCGGATTATTACAGCCGGTGCATTTTCCCCGGCTGCCGTTAAAAGATAAGAAAGTAAAAGAGGACAAAACTATGGGATTAAATGATACACCTTCGGGAGAGCGGCTGCATATAGGTTTTTTCGGACAGAGGAATGCCGGCAAGTCCAGCCTGGTCAATGCAGTGACCGGCCAGGAGCTGGCTGTAGTATCAGACCGGAAGGGGACCACCACGGACCCAGTTTACAAGGCCATGGAGCTGCTGCCCCTGGGACCGGTGATGATTATAGATACACCGGGTTATGATGATTCCGGTGACCTGGGAGAGCTCCGGGTTAAAAAGACCAGGGAGATCCTGGACAGGACGGACCTGGCAGTCCTGGTGGTAGATGCGGGCCGGGGCCTGGTCAGTGAGGACCGGGAACTGCTGGACCTTTTCCGGGAAAAAAAGATTACTTATCTTCTCGTGTATAATAAACAGGACCTGATGACTCAGACTCCCCAGCCTGATGCCTTTTACGTCAGTGCCCTGACAGGCCAGGGGATTCATGAACTCAAGGAAAGGATGGCGGCTCTGGCCCTGAAGGCAGGCCGGGACAGGCAGGAAAGACCCCTTGTCCGGGACCTGCTGGCTCCCGCCGCCCTGGCAGTCCTGGTGATTCCCATCGATTCCGCCGCCCCCAGGGGCCGGATCATCCTGCCCCAGCAGCAGGTCCTCCGGGATATCCTGGACGGGGACAGGATGGCAGTATGTGTTAAGGAAAGCCAGCTGCAGGACCTGCTTGACCGTTTGCCGGCAGACCCGGATATGGTGATTACTGACAGCCAGGTCTTTGAGCAGGTAGCTGCCATAGTTCCTGACCGGGTGCCCCTTACTTCTTTTTCTATTCTCATGGCCAGGTACAAGGGCTTTCTGGAGACAGCCGTTGCCGGCTGCCGGCAGATTGACCGGCTCAGGGATGGGGACAGGATCCTGATTTCGGAAGGCTGCACCCACCATCGGCAATGTGATGATATTGGTACCGTAAAGCTGCCCCGCTGGCTGCGCCAGTATACGGGTAAGGACCTCATTATCGAAACCAGTTCAGGCAGGGAATTTCCCCGGGACCTGACCAGCTATGCCCTGGTAATCCATTGCGGTGCCTGTATGTTAAACCCAAGAGAGCTTAAGACCAGGGAAGGCCTGGCGGTGAAGGAGGGGGTCCCCTTCACCAATTACGGGATAGCCATAGCCCATATGAAGGGAATTCTGGAAAGAAGCATCAGGGAAGTGCTGCCGTTTTCAGAGGCCTGATGCCTCTTGGTATGCCCTTGTTCTCTTATTGAATAATCATAATCACTGTGATAGAATGGGATGAGATTTACATAATTATCCTATAGTTGCTAGTATCCTGTAGTCACTATATATATGAGAGGAGCAGCCTTATGACAATCGATAAAAAGCTTAATGGAACATCTCTTGTGATCGCTTTGGAAGGACGTCTTGATACCATGACATCCCCTCAGCTGGAAGAAGAACTAAAGACATCTTTAGAAGGAATTACTGACCTGACCTTCGATTTTGAGAAGCTTGAGTATATATCCTCCGCAGGTCTCCGGGTTCTTCTGTATGCCCAGAAGGTGATGAATAAGCAGGGCAGCATGAAGGTGATCCATGCCAGTGAGCCGGTGCTTGATGTCTTTGATGTCACTGGTTTTGTAGATATACTTACCATCGAATAAGCAGCTTTGTAAGGCCTTCTTTTCCTGACCGGGGAAGGGGGATGGCGACCTTGATTTCAGGCGCCGGGAGGATTTGGTTATGATGACATTGACTGTAAAAGCTCATATTTCCAACCTTTCCATGGTCCAGGATGCTCTGGGAGAGTGGCTGGATTCCATTGGCTGCCCCATGAAGACCTCCCTGCAGCTGCAGATGGCTGTCGAGGAGCTTTTTGTCAATGTGGCAAGCTATGCTTATGGGGAAGAAGAGGGCGACCTGACCCTGTCCTATGAATATGAAGAGGAATTGTCCCTGGTCAGGATTACCTTCAGGGACCAGGGGATGCCCTTTAATCCCGCTGAGTGCCTTGAGCAGGAGGAGGAATCCACCAGACTGCACGTGGAGGACAGGGGAGTCGGCGGCCTGGGTATCCTGATGGTATACAAGACGGCAGACCAGGTCCATTACAGCTACCGGGACGGGTGGAATATCCTGATCCTGGAAAAGAAACTGTGACAAGGTATTTGTATATATTAATATGTTATATCAGATCAGACAGGGATCAGTTTCGCTGGGCGGCGAGCTGGTCCTCAATCATGTGAATTTTGAAATTAAACATCATGAGAAGATAGCCCTGGTCGGGGCCAACGGGGCGGGCAAGACCACCCTGCTCCGTCTCATAGCCTCAGAGCTGGCCCCGGACAGGGATGACAGCCTTTTCCAGCCCCAGATATGGATGGCCGAACAGGTGACCGTTGGCCTTCTGGCCCAGCATCCTTTTGAGGATGATGAGGTCAGGGTCCAGGAGATCATGGACCAGCTCTTTGCGGGCCTGGACATTCATTCCCGGGAATACTATGACAAAAGGATGGAGTATGACCGGATCCTGACCGGTTTTGGCTTTGACAAGACAGATGTGAAGAAGAAGATCGGAGCATTTTCCGGTGGGGAGAGGACCAAGCTGGCCCTGATCAGACTTTTGATGGAAAGGCCGGATATCCTTCTTCTGGATGAGCCTACCAACCACCTGGATCTGGATTCGGTAAGGTGGCTGGAGGATTATATCAGGAATTATCCCAAGGCGGTGATCATGGTATCCCATGACCGTTATTTCCTCGATGAGACGGTGGAGGTGGTCTATGAGCTGAAGGATGGCCATCTTGACAGATATGCCGGCAATTACACTGCCTACAGGGAACAGAAGAGGAAAAAACTGGAGAAATGGACCAGGCGTTACAAGGCCCAGCAAAAAGAAATTCAGGAAACGAAGGACCTGATTGCCCGCTTCCGCCATAAGCCCAGGAAGGCTTCCATGGTCAAAAGCAGGAAGAGGATGCTGGACCGGATGGACCTGATCGGTCCACCGCCTGCTGAGGACAGCCACAGTTTTTCCGATAAGATTGAACCGGAGATCCGGGGCAGTAAGCTGGTCCTGGAGACAGACCATCTGAAGATTGGCTACGACCATGTTCTGGCAGAGATCAGCCTGGCAGTAAAAAGAGGCAGGAAGATCGGAATCCTGGGGCCAAACGGTATC
>CAMOZD010000029.1 GCA_946630645.1 uncultured Lachnospiraceae bacterium | reverse complement strand
AATAAATAATCCTGGAATCCTGGCTCATTTTCATATGAGAAAATCTGGTCCTTTACATCACTTTCTAATAAGGGCTCTTGGAATTCTGGTGCCTTTTCAGAGGGGTCATTCTGGGACTTTACATCATTTTCTAATGAGGTCTCTTGGAATTTTGGTGCCTTTTCAGCTGAGGCATCCTTAGCCCTAACACCACTTTCTGATATGGATCCTTCCGCTACTTCCTTCACCGGAACAGCCTGGTCTTCTAAAACAGATTTCCCAGCCCCTTTAGGCCGGTCTTCACTTAGTTTTGTACCGCAAGCCATACAGAATTTGGCTCTTTTATCATTCTCCTCCCCACAATTTGGGCATATAATTTTAGCATTTGCTAAAGAGCTCCCACACTCACAGCAAAAGGCTGCCTGGCCAAGATTATCACTCCCACAATTCGGACATTTTATTCTAATCATATATCTCCTTCAACTATATTCTATTATATCCTTAAATGGTCCTGTGGTCAAATAAATGGTGTCTATCATAAGCGACACCATCCCCTCTTAAAAGGATAATAAACCTATCCTTCAATCTGAAGGACCCAGACCATTCTATAAACCAATATAATTCTAAGAATATAAAACTTTGCCTCATAAAATATTTCTCACTACAACATACTATTTCAATCAGGATCAGAGGTAATTGAATCCACTACACCCATCTAACCCTATGACCTATTCCTTTTTATTGATGGAAAATGACAATAGGTTATCCATATTGGAAAATACGTATGTCAATCCATCTATATCCTGTGAAAAATATTCCATCGCTCCGCCGGAAGCTTCCATCAAAGTTTTCAAAGTTGTTACACTGTCCTCTTTATTCTGACCCGTCATCCCGGCTACCAGGCAGCAAAGTTCCCCGGTTATCTCCCCGGAGTTGACGGAATTCTTATCATCAGTACTGAGCAGAACATTTGTGATCTCTTCTTTGGAATCAGGAGAGTCATCTTTATAATTCAACTCAATCTTCAGGCTATTCTCTTTATGAAAAATATTTCCCTCCATCTTGTCTTTATCTATCTGCTCGACCGTAACCCCTTCTGACGTAATCAGATCTTCAGCCACATTATTGTAATTTGTCACAAATGTCTTCAGCGCATCACCACTGTCAGTGGTATCTGCACTCGCTTTCTCCGCCGCTTTTACAAAAGCAGCAGGATTTATTGCCGTTACACAGCCTGTCACTAATAACAACGCCAGAAATGATATCACTAATCTCTTCACTGTATACACTCCTTCCGCATAAACTCATAAGATACCTTATCACTTTATCAACACTATTTGATTACACTTACTGATAGTCCTGGTTCCTTTCCAGTCAAAAAAAGGAGCCGTCTCCCATAAAAATCTAGAAGACCTACTCCTTTTTGGCTTCTTTACCAGCCTTGCCATACTTTCGGCTGATCTGTATCACAGCCTCCAGAGCCACAGCCTCATGATTAGGCTCGACATATTCATCCGTGGTATAGGTATGAACATTCTCCACCTGCTCATCAGACATCTGACCAAGCATAGACTGAATATCAGTAATCTTATCAATCCGACCTGACTGCATAACCTCACCCCTTTCCGGTACTAACCAATTACTAAGAACAGTATATCCTCCTCTATCTTAGAACTGGTCGCCGAAAAAGCGACAATTAACCCAGGGTGGGTTGATCATATTCATCGAGAGCATAATTAATCACATCAATATCATAAATGCCCCGCTCTATAAAGTATTTTACTATCAAATCCCCCTTACTTCCTGGAGAAAAAGCATATTCCGCCCTGGCCAGCAAATCTATAGTTTCATTGAGCGGAAGTTCCAGGGCTATGGCCAAGGCAAGAACTGTCTGCTTTCTGGGATGATAAGCAGGTATAATGGTACCGTAATTTAAGACAATTTTTCAGACATTTATTAGTGAACCTGTTATACTACAAATAAGCAAAGTTCTATAGCCTTAGATAGTATAGGCCAGTTCAAAAGCACTTCTTGTAGCGTTGAGGAAATTGGAAGCCCTTTCATTGTTGCCGATCCGGTATACTTCATACCCTTATCCATAATCTGTAATGTTAGTATTTCTTTCCTTCCTCTCCTTATGACAGGGTACAAAAGGACATCTTGCCCTGTAATCCTGCAAAGGCTTCAGCTAATTGTTCTGAACATGCTTTTTTCTCCTCAGGGCTCAGGCCGGCTGCTTCTGCCTGGCTGCCAAGCCGCTTCTGAAGGTCTTTTTCTTTCTCAAAAAACTGTATAAACAAATCATCATCCACCGTCTTCAGGGAATTCATTTCCTCGATCAAAGCATTTACTTCCTGTCTGATATCTTTCATCAAGTCATCTCCTTTTCTGCCACCCAGTGTCTTTCAGCTTTCATCTCACATTCCAGACTGTCTGACCTATCAGGGCTATTATACTTATTCTGGTTCCAAGTTTATTTTACTCAAAATACACCTTATATTAGCATTCTTTACAAGGAATCCACCCAAAATCCACCTGGATTTTTTATAGAGGACCAACCCCTGTAAGATCAGATTCGTCAACTCACTAGCCCATCTCGTCCCATGTGGGCACGTCGATTCCCGCAATGTCGGAATTAAACCTGGTCCCATCCCTCCTGTCAAAATGCTTCTTGGCCCGCAGGACATAGCGGAAGCCCAGATAGAGCAGGGGAATGTTGCAGTAGGCAATCAAAATATTGGCGAAGTCGGACAGGTCCCAGAGGGATCCCAGGTCCATGCCGGCAATACTGGTCAGGACGCCAAAGGAAATGACGATCAGGCACAGGATACGGATAAAATTGATAAATGCCTTGCTGTCGGAGATCCGATGAGCACACATCTCTGTGAAGGATATGAAACCCAGCAGGCAGGTGAAGGCAAAAAGGCCAAAGCAGAGGGAGACCAGCAGGGAAATAATAATATTGAAGGCAGTCCCAGGGGTCAGTTCGGTGACAGAAGCCACAAACTTGGGCAGCTTGCCCAGGTCGAACCAGGCAGAAGCCTGGTCAGTCTGCCATACCCGGCCCATGACAACGACAAAACCAGTCAGGGTACAGATGACAATGGTGTCCAGAAAGACGCCGATGGCCTGGACGCAGCCCTGGTCGCAGGGGTGGTGTACGTCAGCAGCGGCGGCAGCCATGGTAATGGTACCCTGGCCTGCCTCATTGGACATAAGGCCACGTTTGATACCCTGGGTCAGGACCGTTCCAAAGGCACCGCCGAATACGGCTTCAGGCTTAAAGGCCTCGGTGACTACCGCATAGAAAAACCAGGGAATACGGCTGAAATTGAGGACGATCAAAAGCAGAACCGTGATGACATAGACTACTGCCATAATGGGAACTAAAATGTCTGTAACAGAGCATACCTTGCGGATGCCGCCAAAGGAAATGATACATACCGTGATGATCAGTACCGCGAAGGCCACCCAGTAGAGGGTGGAGTTGGTAGGGATGCTATGGCCGGTCAGGGTCTCGGCAATCTGGCCTACAGAGGACACGGTGTTGAAGCCCTGGGCCGGAAAGCAAAGCATGGCATAGACGATATAGAGCAGGGACAGGAGAATGCCGACGAGAGAGGAATTCTTCAGCAGCCGGCGGCCGTAGAAGGCCATGCCGCCCACATACTCATTTCCCTTTTTCTCCTTGAAGATCTGGGCCATGGTGGACTCGGTAAAAGAGGTGGCCATACCGAAAAAGGCGGAGATCCACATCCAGAGCAGGGCCCCGGGGCCGCCGACGGAGATGGCACCGGTCACGCCCAGTATATTGCCAGGGCCCACCCGCATGGCCGTGGACAGGAAAAAGGCAGCCAGGGAAGAGATTCCTTTATCAGTTTTCTTGCTGGTTCTCAAAACATGGATACCATATCGAAAATGGGTAATCTGGACAAAACCCAGCCGCCAGGTAAAATAGATTCCCGAACCAATCAGCAGAATGATGGCCAGGGAAAAATTTCCCAGGATGGGAATGCTGCTGTACCAGCCAAAATTAGTGGGGAAATCCCAGAACAGGTCAGATACCACCTGGATCCGGGCACAGATTTCGTTAATCACATCAAACAAGGCCTGCATAAGTCATCTCCTTCCTTGCTTTATTATTTACATTAAAATCTATTTGTCTTTTATTATAACATATCAGAAGGAAAAGGCCAAAAACTGTAGACAAAAGGCCCCCGGAAATCCGATTATATTCAGACTTCCAGAGGCCCTTTCTCTCTTTTTCTGCCGGCCAGCCCAGGGTCAGCCTTCCCTTACTCTCTGTAGAGCATCTGGTTATAGCATTTAATTTTATTTTGGACATTTTAATAGGGCCAAATCCGTCTTATACTGGTCTCAGCTTCAGCAGACCTGTCTTCACAATTAACGGAAAGCATGGCCTTTGTTTGTTAATATTTGTCTTCATAACCGTCGCCAGCCATGGCCTTTGCTTGTTAATATTTGTCTTCATAACCGTCGCCAGCCATGGCCTTTGTTTGTTAATCAGTTATAATATTTATAACTATATAAATCATTAATTAGACCATATAAATAGATAATCGGAGGATTTTATTATGAGTGATACCATTAAAAAACAAGCGGCGGACCTCTGCCGGGAATTATGTGATAAAGCCGGTCTGAAAAAGGGCCAGATTCTGGTAGTTGGCTGCTCCTCATCAGAAGTGTGTGGCGACAAGATTGGCAGTAATTCTAACCCGGAAACAGCCGAGTCTGTTTTTTGCGGAATCCATGAAATCCTGGAAGAAAAGGGCATCTATCTCGCCGCCCAGTGCTGCGAACATCTCAACAGAGCCATCATCATCGAAGCCAATGCTGTCAGGGGAGCTGAAATTGTAAATGTGATTCCCCAGCCCAAGGCCGGCGGGTCTTTTGCCACCGCTGCCTACAGGCATTTTAAAGAACCGGTGGCCGTTGAGGAGATCGCCGCCGACGCCGGCATAGACATCGGGGACACCCTGATTGGCATGCATCTGAAGCGGGTGGCCGTCCCGGTTCGTTTAGACCGCCGGCAGATCGGTCAGGCCCATGTGACGGCGGCCAGAGTAAGGCCCAAATACATAGGCGGCGGCCGGGCCATCTATGATGAAAGTCTGGAATAAGCCGATATAAGGCCTGGAGTATACTAGACCTGAAGGCATTAGATCTGGAGAATATTTAGCCTGGAAACTATTAGCTTTAGAGAATATTAGGCCTGGGGCTGACAGTCAGTCCCCAGGTCCATTTTTTATGCTTCCTTGCGGATTCAGATTCCCTATTCTTATTAAATTATGTGCTTCCATCAGGATTCAGTATGCTTGTTTCAGTTTAAGTGTTATAATAAGTCTGAAACTGAAGGGGATTATTGATCTTCCTCAGCCGCTTTAAGGGAGGCGGATTACTAATTTTTCCCAGTTTCCTCAAAGAAAATGGGATTACTGGTCTTCCCCAGCTCCCTCAAAGGAGAAAGGTTCTCCCTTATTATCCTTCATCCATTCTTCCAGGGAAATGACGATCTGCCGTTTCACATTATCGGGATAATGGATCCAGCCTTCATACTTGGTGTTGGGATCCACATCAGGATTATTCATAGCCTGCCGGTCCCGGGCAATCTGGTTGACCACCGCGCGGCGAAGAAAAGAATGGTAGGTTTCACCGGTTTCATCGCTGTGGGCCTTGAGGATCTCTTTCGTTCCCTTCATCATGGGAAATGCTATGGTTTCATACATTTCCGGATCGTATACACCGTTGGCTTTTCCTTTTTCTGCCATAATGCTTTCCTCCTTTATTATGTATTATGGGCAAAAATATTATATTTATATTCTACATAAAAATAGACATTTACACAAGTAATAGCCTGGGATTATGCATAATTGGTAATCATCAGGCAGGGATGACCCTTGACAGGAGGTGAGGACATGGCTAGAAGTGGCAAGGGTACCAATGACCCCTATAAGGTCCCCCGGAATTCGACCTGGACCAACATCCGTTTTTCCTGGAAATATATCAGTGACCATAAAAAGCTGCTCTTCTTCGCTGGTCTTTGCCAGCTTACCGGCTGTGTGCTGGCTGTGGCCGCTCCCATCATCAGCGCCCGGATCATCAGGGCCTATGTGAATAATGAAGCCTGGCGGGTCATGTATATCGCCTTTAGCCTCCTGGTCGTCCAGCTTCTGAGAAACCTGTGTATGGTGACGGGCAACCAGGCCTACAACCATGTCTACACCAAAACCCTGTCCAGCCTGGAAGAGGACCTGGTCTGGAACGTACTCCGGGTGGAGAACCACTGCATCGATGAGAAGGGCAGCGGCCTCTTCATCCAGCGGCTTACCACAGATACCGGACGCATCGCCTCCGGCTTTAATAATCTGGCCGACATGATCACCCAGGTCATCAACTACTTTGGTATCCTGGTGGCCATGTTTGTGGTAGATGTGAGGATCTTCCTCTTTGTTCTCCTGCTGATCGTCCTCCAGTCCATCATCGAATTATGGCGGACCAGGCGGCTGGGCCGGGATGACCGATCCTTCCGCATGGCCAATGAACGCTTTTCCGGTCTGGTGGGGGAAATGGTCCGGGGCCAGAAGGATGTGAAGTTCCTCAACAGTGAGCAGCAGTTCAGCAGTGAACTGAAAGGCCGGATCAATGAAGCCAATGAAAAGCGGCTCTATATGCAGAGCCGGTCCTGGCGACTGAAGCTGCTGCGCTGGGAGCTGGGTGAGTTCGGATCCTTTGCCCTGATTGCTCTTCTGGCCTACCTGATCGGTTCTAATCTGCTTCTCCCCTCCACGGCCCTGATCCTCTATAATTACTATTCAGACCTGGGGCCCAATGCGGTTAAGTTCGTCGGCAATTTCATGGATTTTCTCACAGACTTCAACCTGTCCACAGAACGGGTCAGTGCCCTGGTAGCCAGTCCTGAATTCCCCAAGGAAGTTTTTGGCGACAAAGAATTAAAAGATCCCCAGGGCAAGATCAGCTTTAATCACGTCTATTTCCGCTATAACAGTGGTCCTGAGGCCGGGCCCGGTCCCTGGGTCCTCCAGGATATGACCCTGACCATCCGGCCCGGTGAGACCGTGGCCCTGGTGGGCAAAAGCGGCTGCGGCAAGACGACCATTTTCAATCTGATCGACAAGCTTTATGAACCCCAGCAGGGCCAGGTCCTGCTGGATGACATTCCCCTCTCTGACCTGACCAAGGACTCTATCCGGAATAGTATCACGGTAGTCAGCCAGAGCCCCTACATTTTCCATATGTCGGTCAGGGACAACCTGCGGCTGACCTGCCCGGATGCCTCGGAGGAGGAGATGGAGGAGGTATGCCGGCTGGCCTGTATTGATGAGGATATCCGCAAGATGCCCCAGGGCTATGACACCATGATCGGTGAAGGAGGAGTCAATATATCCGGAGGCCAGCAGCAGCGGGTGGCCATCGCCCGGGCCATGCTGAGAAAGAGCCGGATCATCCTTTTCGACGAGGCAACCTCTGCCCTGGATAATCTGACCCAGGCCAGAATCCAGGAAGCCATCGATAATATGCAGAAGGACCGAACCGTGGTTCTCATCGCCCACCGGCTATCCACCATCATCAATGCGGACCGGATCCTCTACATCGAGGACGGTAAGGTTCTGGCAGAAGGCAGCCACACCCAGCTGCTGGAGACCTGCCCGCCCTACCGGACCCTGGCAGAGATGGAAGGGTAAACGGGATTCACTATAATTTATAGGTACTATTTTAAATAATAAGCCAGGGACAGACCGGCATATCACCCTATGCCAACCTGTCCCTGGCTTAAATTATATAAGATTTGTTTTCAGTTTTAATAATAGCTGTAATAACTGTTTTTATAAAATACTTATTATGAACCTGTGTTAATAAAGATGACATTTTCCCAGATACTTGTTTTGAAATCCATATCTGTAATGCTGTCATTTCCCCGGGTAATTGTTTTGAAATCTATATTTATAATGCTCACATTTCCCCGGATAATTGATCTGAAATCCATATCTATAATGCTGACATTTCCCCGGCAAGAAGATCTGCTATTTTCTTCAGCCCATCTTCATCTTCCGGCGTGAATCTTCCCGGCAGAGGACTGTCTATATCCAGAACCCCAATGACCTCCTCTCCCCTTTGGATGGGAAGGACGATCTCGGAATTAGAGGCACTGTCGCAGGCGATATGACCGGGGAAGTCGTGGACATTCTCCACCCGGATTACCGCCTTCTTCTGTACGGCTGTCCCGCAGACCCCTTTGCCGATCTCAATATGAATGCAGGCCACCTTGCCCTGGAAGGGTCCCACTACCAGTCTGCCATCCCTCATGATGTAAAAGCCTACCCAGTTAATATCCTCCATATACTCCATCAGCAAAGCTGAGACATTGGACATAACCGGTATATAATGGCTGTCTGCATCCAGTAAAGCCTTGACCTGCTCAGTGACTAATTTATAATCCATCTTATCTTTTATCCTGCCTTTCTCATGCATCTTTTTATGACCCATATGACCGGCTTCTTTTGTTCTGGCCCTTTTGTTCTGGGACGGACTGGAATCAGTCCGTCATCAGACGAATGGATGACACGCAACGGACATAACACAGGACATGAGGGTTCCTGCCATTTTACGTGACAAGGAGCCGCCGCTTTAGTGCGACAGCTCCTTCTATCTTTATTCTGTCAGCCTGAATAATTACCCTGTTAGAACAGTTCTCCCGTCAGGGAAATAAGACATCCGGCTACTTATTCAAAATAAAAGCAGCGCAGCCTGTGTCCATTGCCATGGTCCTTCAGGTCTGGCTTCTGCTTCATGCAGCGGTCATGGACCAGGGGACACCTTTTCTGATAAGGGCATCCTTCCTTTACATAACCGGAATCCTGCATGGTCAGGGTCTCCAGTTCAATCTT
>CAMOZD010000028.1 GCA_946630645.1 uncultured Lachnospiraceae bacterium | reverse complement strand
GCCTGATCTACACAGGCAATCCTGTCTGCGGCAATCTTAAGCTGGTGACCGTAGATTTTCTCCTGAAAAGCCTCCTGGCCTTCCTCCCAGGCAAGGGGATTTCTGCCCGACAGGTTAAAATAGCTGTGGTTAGTAAGATTGACCAGGGTGTCCTGGTCAGAAACCGCCTGCAGGTCCATGGAAAAGGTTTTTCCTCTCAAGCGGTAGGAGACGGTTACCTCCATATTGCCGGGATAGCCTTCCTCCATATGGTTAGAGTGACAATGCAGATCAAGACCGTCCTCCACCACTTTTCCATCAAAATTCTTCTGATCGAAACCGCTTTTCCCTCCGTGAATATGGTTAGGCCCACAATTCAGAGCCAGCCTGTACTCCCTTCCCCCGAGGCAAAAGACGCCTTGTCCGATCCGGTTGGCTACCCTGCCCACCAGCGCACCAAGCATGCTTCCGTCAAAGTGACAGTCGCTGACATCCCTGTGGGCCAGGACAATGTCATCCCAGTGTCCCCTTCTGTCCTCTGTCTCAAGGGTCATAATCCGGCAGCCCAGACTGGCTACGGTCATGCGGACATACTCATTTTCCAGACTGAAATAATCTATTCCATTAGCATCTGTCCTTATTTTTTTTACCTGAGTCATACAATACCTCCTTGTGGCCTTTTTTATCTTTCACCTGGGACTGGCTTCTTTCCTTCTTTACTCTTACTGGCGACTGACCGCTTACCTCCTTTAACCTCATGGGGGCCAGGACTGGTTTTCAAAGATAACAGCCTCCCTTGTACACAAAACCATAGGCGGCCGGAATATGTGAAGGGAGGCTGATAATAAAAAATGAGAAGGATCAGACTGATAGGGTCTGATGAATAGCTTTCTCTGTATCCTTGTCGAAAATGTGTAGTTTTTCAAGGTCCGGGGCAAGGCAGACCCGGTCTCCTTCTTTAACGTCGTACTTGGATGGGATTCTGGAGATCATTTTCTGTCCTCCGAACTGGTAATAAAGATAGATTTCCGATCCCATCATCTCCGCCAGATCGATCCGGGCTTCAATCAGGGCATGGCCGGATGCTTCCACCATGTCAGCTTCTATATGAAGATCCTCAGGCCGGATACCCAGGATTACTTCCTTACCCACATAATCTGCCAGTCCGGCGACAGAGACCGGCACACGGCAGCTGTCTACAGAGAGCATAAAGCCCTCTCCGGCCTTCTCCACCAGGGCAGGAAGGAAATTCATCTGGGGAGACCCGATAAAGCCGGCAACAAACATATTGTCCGGTTTATTGTAGAGTTTCTGGGGAATATCAAACTGCTGGATCACACCCTCTTTCATTACACAAATTCTGTCTCCCATGGTCATGGCCTCCGTCTGGTCATGGGTAACATAGACGAAGGTGGTCTGCAGTCTTTTATGGAGGGCCGCGATCTGACTTCTCATCTCTGTACGGAGCTTGGCATCAAGATTGGACAGGGGCTCATCAAGGAGAAATACCTCCGGGTCCCTGACCATGGCCCGGCCCAGGGCCACACGCTGTCTCTGGCCTCCGGAAAGAGCCTTAGGCTTGCGGTCCAGGTAAGGTTCCAGTTCAAGAATCCTGGCAGCCTCATGAACCTTTTTATCTATTTCCTCCTTCGGAGTCTTCTTCAGTTCCAGGGCAAAGGACATATTCTTGTATACCGTCATATGGGGGTAAAGGGCATAACTCTGGAATACCATGGCGATATCCCTGTTTTTGGGAGCCACGTCATTGACCAGCCGGTCCCCGATATAAAGGTCGCCTTCAGAGATGGATTCCAGTCCGGCAATCATCCTGAGGGTGGTAGATTTACCACAGCCGGAAGGCCCTACAAGAACTACAAATTCCTTATCATTTATATCCAAATTCAAATCAGGGATTACTGTCACCCCGTTATCATAAGTTTTTACTACATGTTTAAAGCTTATACTTGCCATAGCTGTTTACCTCCCATATCCGTTTCCATACATTCCCAGCTCTGCAATCCTATCCAGGCACCTGCAGCCATTACTCTTTCACACCACCTAAGGTGACACCTGCTACTATAAACCTGGATAGAAGCAGGTATACGATGATAATAGGAACGATGGCCACAGTAATCAGCATGTACACCTTACCCATGTCAAACTTGAGGAAATCCGCGCTTCTCAGGGAAGCGATGAGGATCGGCAGGGTCTTCTTGCTGTTGTCAGAAATAATAAGGGCTGGAATAAAGTAGGTATTCCAGGTCTGTACAAAGGTGAATATGGCCTGAACCGCTATGGCCGGCTTCATGATGGGAAGCACGATGCGGTTAAAGGTCCCGAACTCGCTGCAGCCATCCATGCGGGCTGCCTCTACCAGTTCCATAGGAAGACTGGCCTGGATATAGCTGTACATAAAGTAAAATACTGCCGGTGCTGCAATGGAGGGCAGGAAGAGGGGCCAGAGGGTATTCATCATATTCATCTTCTCCACCAGACGGACGAAACCGAGGGCAGACACCTGGGTAGGCATGGACAAAATCAGCATGATGAAGATAAAGGCCGGCTTCTTCAGCTTAAAATCATAGGCATATAGACCATAGGCTGTCAGGGCCGAAAAATAGGTTGCCAGAACAGCCGCCCCCACTGATACCAGCAGGCTGTTCTTAATTCCGGATACCACTGGTATGTTGGCATCATTGAGAACATTGTGCAGGTTTTCCATAAAATGGGTTCCCGGCAGGAAGGAGAAGCCCTTCTGGATCTGATAGTGGTCTCTGGTCGAGTTAATAATCAGAATGTAAAAAAAGAAGAGACACAGGAAAGCCAGAAAAATCAGGACCATATGAACGAAGATAGTAAATGCGACTCCCCGCTTTTCTTTCGTTTCTCTCATACAGAAACGCCTCCTTTCTTTTTCTTCCTTTTCTTTCCTCCCATACCGTCATCGCCGCTGTTGAGGGAGAAATATACTCCGATACATAAAACGGCACAAATCAGGAAAAGGATTACGGATACCGAACTGGCCATACAATAGTTCTTACTGTAAAGGTGGTTATTCAGATACATAATAATGGTTGTAACCGTCCTGTTGGGGTTACCATTACCATTGGTTAAAATCTGGGGTACGTCGAACATCTGGAGACCGCCGATCATGGAAGTAATCAATACATAGACCAGAATAGGCCGTATCATAGGCAGTGTAATTTTAAAGAACATCTGCAGGTGACTGCATCCATCCAGCTCAGCTGCCTCAAAAAGAGCCGGGTTGATACCCATGACCGCTGCCATGAGCAGGATGGTCGTATTACCGAACCACATCAGAAAATTCATAAGTGCCACCAGGCCTCTGGCTCCCACCACTGATGAGAGAAAGCGGAAAGGCTTATCTATGATGCCCGCAGACATGAGAAAACCATTTACCGGTCCATTGTCTGAAAAGAGGGCAAAGAAAAGCATGGCAAAGGCCGAGGCCATAATCAGGTTCGGCATGTAAATAACCACTTTAAAGAATTGCTTTCCCCGGATTCTCAGGCGAAGGTCTGTGAACCAGGCCGCCAGAAGCAGGGAAACAAAAATCTGGGGGATAAAACCGGAAATCCAGAGGATCAGGGTATTCCCCATATATTTGAGAAAGTCACTGTCGAAAAGCGCCTTGTAATTGTCAAATCCAACCGGATTGGGACCGATGATCTTCAGCCCGCTCCGATAATATTCAAAAAAGCTGTAGTAGATGGTGGACACCAGAGGGATCAGCTGGAAAATAAAAAAAGCAATAAAAAAGGGAGCGATAAATATGTATCCCCATTTTGCATAGCTGACACCCTTGTTGCCGGACCTGCCTTTCATAATCAAACTCCTCCCTTCTATGGATAATTCTGTGAAATCAAACTGTCTCAAAAATATAATCCGGGTTTTATAAATATATAAATATACCGTTTCTCTTTATCTTATGCTGGCTGCGGCTGTACCCTTTATCGTTCTTATTTGACAGCCGCCGCCTGCATTTATTGGTTCATACCGTTTCTTCTTTACTTCTTTTATTTAAATATACCGTTCTTCTTTAACTTCTTTTATTTAAATATACCGTTTTCTTCTTTATCTCTTTTTATTTAAATATACCGCTTCTTTTTAATTTCTTTTATTTAAATATACCGTTTTCTTCTTTATCTTTTTATTTAAATATACCGCTTCTTTTGTTTACTTTTTTTATTTTAATACACCGTTTTTCTTTTTCTCTACAAGCTGGGAAGATCAGTTCAGCTATTTCCAGAATTCCCAGCTATTTATAAATGTCATTTTAAAAAGAAAGGGTGGGTACCCCCACCCTTCCAGCAATCTATGTATTCGTTCACTTTACGAATCAAACACTTCTGCCACAAAGCCTCACTCAATTTATTGATCAGATTAGACTGTATGCTTATTCAGGCCATACAATCTCTGTGAGCTCCGGATACTTCTCCTTGATGGCAGTCTCGAAGTTAGCCTTAGCTGTGTCTATATCTACATTGCCATCGAAGTAATCCTTGAATGCTGCCTGGAATTCTTCGTTACAAGCCTGGTCATAGGCGCTCACATTGCTCATATCGATTTTCGGGGCAACCTTGGAGAAAAGAGCGATATGGTTCTGTCCGCCGAGGAATTCGGAACCAAAATCGGGATCGTTAGCAATCTCTTCCATACCGGTTACTGTGTTGGTGTAATCCTGGATATCCTGGTTGAGAGTCATCTCTTTCATGATGTCCTTTGTGCATGTAAGCTTAATCATAACGTCTTTAACTATGTCAGCATCGTCGGTTCCCTGAGCGGCACAGAGCCATGTTCCGCCCCAGTAATAGGGCTGAGGTCCTTCACATACAGCCCAGTCGCCCTTGCCTTCGTCGCCGGCATTACCTGCTAATGTAAAGTTGATACCCCATGTGGAGTAGAAGAAACCAAATACTTTGCCATCTGCGCCCTGGTCTGCGTTCCAGCTGTCATCCCAGAGAGAAGTCTTATTGTTGTAACCTTTATCTGTGAATTCCTTGGTCTGCTCAACCCATGCCATAAGGTTAGGATCTACAGTAAGAGTGGTATCCTTTACCCATGGAGCGGCAACATTATTGGAAAATGTACGATAAGAATCATCATAACCGGAGAGCATCTTGTAGCCCTTTGCGCTTGCCTGCTCGGCAACTGCGTTAAACTTATCCCAGTCTGCCAGGGCTTCCTGTACTGCTGCCGGATCATCTGTTCCCAGTACATCCTTAGCGATGGACCTGCGGTAAGCGAATAAGCCGGGAGCTGCCTGCCAGGATGTTGCCATCTGAACACCATCCACGGAAACAATGTCCTTGGTATACTGATACTGGTCAGCCAGGTCTGCATCTGTGATACCAATATCAGCCAGCGGCATAGCGGCACCGGCTTCGGGATCCGCATATTTCAAAGCGTAATCTGCCTCAATCAGGAACATATCTATCTTCTCATTGTCGTCCTTGCTTTCCTGGGCAAGAAGTGCTTCATCCAGCTTGTTCTGATAATTATTATTTTCGTTGGGGTTAATGGTCCACTTTACAACAGTGCCGTCATTGAGGGTTGTGGTGGACTTGTCTGCAGCGACTTCTTTTACTTCCGGGTAATAGTCATTGAATCTGCTCTGGAACTCATCATTCCAGCACCAGATATTCAATACGTGGTCAGCGGATACTGCAGCTTCTGTTGATCCTGTCTCTTCCTCCGGTGCCGGGCCTGAGCTGCCGCAGCCGGCTGCCGAAAATACCATTGCTCCTGCTAATGCAAAACTTAATAATGTTTTTGCGTACTTCCTCATAATCCTTACCTCCTCATTTAATTTACGAGTTTACGTACACTGCATCCGGAATATAAACTGCCGGATACCATGATCTGCTCTGGTTCACAGGTTCTGGGATTCTCAATGGTTTCAATCAGCTTTCTCACTGACTCTCTGCCGATCCGCTCCGCATCCTGGTGCCAGGTGGTAAGAGCCGGGGTGAGCACCTGGGATAATCTGATACCATCGTACCCGGTAACACTGATATCCTCCGGTATCGATAACCCCCTCCTCCTCAGTTCAGCCATACCGCCCAGGTAAGTGAAATCATCAGGATACATGATGGCTGTCGGAGGATCCGGAAGATCCAGAAGAAGATCTGTCGCCTCCGTCCCGCTGGAAGGATCATTAAAGTGTCCCTGGATGATATAATCATCCCTGGCCTCTATACCATAGTCCTCCAGAGCCTTGAAGAAGCCCCGCATCCGCTTATTGGTCACGGAGGTGAGCTCCCCATGTATAAAGCCAATCTTTTCATGCCCGAGAGAAATAAGATGTCTGGTCAGCTCATAGGAACCTTCCACATTATCAGACATCACTGAACTGACATTATCAAAGGAATAATCGATAGTAACCACAGGAACTTCACTGTGAACCAGTTCATGAACCGGCTCCGAATCAAAATTGACACTGGCGATCAATACGCCATCACACTTCCGGTAAAGACAGTGCTCCAGAAAGGACACCGTCCTCCCTCCCAGGTTCTGACAGATAAAGGTGATATCATAGCCGTGGGCTTCCGCCTCCTCTTTGGCACTGTTGAGAATCAGGGAAAAATACTGATGGGTCAGACCACTGGAGGTTTCATCGACAAAAAGAACTCCAATATTATGGGTAGTGTTGGTCTTCAGGGATCTGGCTGCCGAGTTGGGAAGATAATGCATCTCCTTAGCCACCTTCTTGACCATCCTTACTGTCTCCTCGCTGATATCACCATAATCATTCAGGGCCTTACTGACTGTCGCCGGGGAAACACCGCATGCTCGGGAAATGTCTTTAATGGTAACCATATCCTCGTCTCCTTTCCCATGAACCTGCCCTGCCGGGCCCGCATTACAGCATTCCTAATTACTTTCTTGCGCATCACGAAACTTGTTTCGAATACGTTTTCGTAATTCCATTGTAATTACTTTTCCCTTTTCCGTCAACAATTGAAATTAACAAGATTTATCATATATTTTTATGCAATATCCATAAAATTATACGGTAGTCCCATCTTTATATTTACAATTTACTGGTCTTCATCATATAATAAAAACATCATTACGAAAACGTATTAGTTCGGATAATTATTTAAATTTACTTTTAAATATCCGGTATTTAGAGTTATTTTCAGTTTCTTTTTCCATTTAATTTACAGAAGTTTCCTTTTTTGGTTCTGGACCAGGCCTTAAGATGGATAATTTTTCTATAAGTTTCCTGCATTTGGAAAAAAAGGGGCAGACCAACTGATGCCGGCAATTATTTTGCCGGCTGCAACCCTTTTCCAACTTGGAATACAGCCAGGAAAGAAGCAGAAAATCTGTACTCAGCTGCCGGACAGACTTCCGCAAGATGGATCAAGCCTGCGGATCAGTTTAAGAAAGGATGGCAGATATCATGCAATATGGACATTTTGACGATAAGAAAAGAGAGTATGTTATTACTACTCCTAAAACTCCCCTCCCCTGGATTAACTACCTGGGATCCCAGGACTTTTTCAGACTGATTTCCAACACGGCCGGTGGCTACTGTTTCTATAAAGATGCCAAGCTTCTCCGCCTGACCAGATACCGCTATAACAACAGCCCCATGGACTGCGGGGGCCACTACTATTATATCAAGGACGGCGACAGCATCTGGAACCCGGGCTGGCAGCCGGTCCAGACTGATCTGGACTCCTACAGCTGCCGCCACGGTCTCGGCTACACAATCATCACCGGGGAAAAGGATGGCCTTGAGGCCATCCAGGAAGTTTTTGTTCCCATAGACGAAACCTGTGAGGTAAGCAGGATTACCCTGACCAACAGAAGTGACCGGGCCAGACAAGTCAAGCTCTTCAGTTATGTAGAGTTCTGTCTTTGGAACGCCGAGGACGACTCCACCAATTTCCAGCGTAATTTCTCTACCGGGGAGGTGGAAATCTCAGGCAGCAGCATCTACCACAAAACTGAGTACAGGGAGCGCCGCCGCCATTATGCCGTCTTTTCCGTCAATAAAGATATAGACGGTTTTGACACCAGCAGGGATGAGTTTGTGGGTCTTTATAACGGACCCCACAAGCCCCAGGCTGTCCTGGAGGGTTCCTGCCGCAACAGCGTGGCCCACGGCTGGGCCCCGGTAGGCAGCCACCAGATCAATTGTAATCTGGACCCCGGCGCCTCCGAGTCCTTCATCTTTGTCCTGGGCTACTGTGAGAATCCGGCCGATGACAAATTCGAAGCTCCCGGTATCATCAACAAGAAACCTGCCCGGCGTCTGCTGGCTAAATTCCAGACCGACGACCAGGTTGACGCGGCTCTGGCTGCCTTAAAAGACTACTGGGACAAGCTCCTGTCTATCTACCAGATCAAAACCGATGATGACAAGCTGAACCGGATCGTCAATATCTGGAACCAGTATCAGTGCATGGTTACTTTTAATATGAGCCGGTCCGCCAGCTATTTTGAGAGCGGCATGGGACGGGGTATGGGCTTCCGTGACTCCTGTCAGGATCTTCTGGGCTTTGTACACCTGATTCCGGAAAGAGCCAGGGAGAGAATTCTGGACATTGCCAACACCCAGTTTGAAGACGGCAGTGCCTACCACCAGTACCAGCCTTTGACCAAGAGAGGCAATATGGGCGTTGGCAGTGGCTTCAATGACGATCCTCTCTGGCTGATTGCCGGAACGGCCGCCTATATCCGGGAAACCGGAGACTTCTCCATCCTGGATGAAATGTGTGATTTTGATAACGACAGCAGCAAGGCCGCTCCCCTCATGGAGCACCTGCGCCGTAGTTTTAACTATACCGTAACCCACAAGGGTCCCCACCAGCTGCCCCTCATTGGCCGCGCGGACTGGAATGACTGCCTCAACCTCAACTGCTTCTCAGAGGAGCCTGGTGAGAGTTTCCAGACCACAGGCCCCAGTGAAGGTCCTGTGGCTGAAAGTGTTTTTATCGCCGGAATGTTTGTCAAATACGGGAAAGAATATGCCGAACTTTGCCGGCACAGGGGCCTTGATGAGGAGGCTGTCCAGGCGGAAAAAGAGATCTGCCTCATGGAAGAAGCTGTTCTTGATGCCGGCTGGGATGGAGACTGGTTTGTCAGAGCCTATGACGCCTACTCCAATCCTGTGGGCAGCAAGGTATGTGAAGAAGGCCAGATCTTCATCGAACCCCAGGGTATGTGTGTCATGGCCGGCATAGGAGTAGAGACCGGACAGGCGGCCAGGGCCCTGCAAAGCGTGGAGGAACGTCTGGAAACCGAGTTCGGCATCGTACTCAACCAGCCTGCT
>CAMOZD010000027.1 GCA_946630645.1 uncultured Lachnospiraceae bacterium | reverse complement strand
CGCCGACACCACTGGTATAGTGGGTATGCATTTCCACCGGAATGTTGGAAGAACTCTTCAGTGCCTTGACCAGCCGGGCTGCCTCATAGGGCACCAGAAGTCCGGCCATATCTTTAATACAGAGGGAATCGGCTCCCATTTCCTCGATCTTTCTGGCTGTGTCTGACCAGTATTCCAGGGTGTAGGCGTCACCCAGGGTATAGGCCAGGGCCACCTGGGCATGTCCGCCCTCTTTTTTGGTGGCATCCACAGCAGTCTGCAGGTTTCTCAGGTCATTCAAACAGTCAAAAATACGGATAATATCAATGCCGTTGGCTATGGATTTCTGCACGAAATACTCTACCACATCATCGGGGTAGGGCTTGTAGCCAAGAATGTTCTGACCACGGAAAAGCATCTGAAGCTTGGTATTTTTAAAGCCGTCTCTCAGCTTTCTGAGCCGCACCCAGGGGTCTTCCTTCAGGAAACGGAGACAGGCGTCAAAGGTAGCACCGCCCCAGCACTCCACCGCATTGTAGCCTACCTGGTCCATCTTGTCGATGATCGGCAGCATCTCCTCCGTGGTCATCCTGGTCGCAATCAGGGACTGATGAGCATCACGAAGAACGGTCTCAGTTATTTTTACCGGTTTCTTTATATCAGCCATTCGGAAAAATCTCCTTTCTCTACTCCACCGTTATCAATCTATACGCATTTATTTCTAAAGGGAGTCGCCGGGCCGGCCAGGCCGGTTTCCGGCTGCCGTCCCGGGGGACAGCACTTATCCTCTGTAATCAGATGATTACTCCAGGATAGAAATAATCAGGTAATCAAGTGATTATTCTAAGCCTCTTATCATTCAGTGATCAGGTGATTATTCTAAACCTGTTATCATTCAGTGATCAGGTGATTATTCTAAACCTGTTATCATCCAGGCTATCCGGCGGTCAGACGCCAAAGATAGCCATAAAGGTTCCCGCTGCCACGGCTGTTCCGATAACGCCGGCCACATTGGGACCCATGGCATGCATGAGCAGGAAATTGCTGGGATCTGCCTCCGCTCCCACCTTCTGGGATACGCGGGCAGCCATAGGTACCGCGGATACGCCGGCAGAGCCGATCAGCGGATTCACTTTGCCGTGGGTAACCTTGCACATAATCTTACCGAAGATTACTCCTGCCGCTGTTCCTACACAAAAGGCGATCAGACCCAGGACAACAATCTTAATAGTTGCCACATTGAGGAAGGCCTCCGCGCTGGTTGTGGCTCCTACGGAAGTTCCCAAAATGATGACAACGATATACATCAAGGCATTGGAAGCTGTCTCTGTCAGCTGCTTAACCACACCGCTCTCACGGAAAAGGTTACCCAGCATCAGCATACCAACAAGGGGAGCTGTGGTGGGCAGCACCAGACAAACTACTGTCGTAACCACGATCGGGAAAAGGATTCTCTCGGTCTTGGATACGGGGCGGAGCTGCTCCATCTTAATCTTTCTCTCCTCCTCCGTGGTGAAAAACTTCATGATCGGAGGCTGGATGATGGGCACCAGGGACATATAGGAGTAGGCCGCCACAGCGATGGGGCCCATGATAGCCGTCTGTCCCAGCTTGCCGGCCAGGAAGATGGATGTAGGACCGTCAGCGCCACCGATAATGGAGACGGCCGCTGCCTCTTTTCCTGTAAAGCCCATGAAAATAGCCATAAAATAGGCACCGTAAATACCGAACTGGGCCGCCGCTCCCAGAAGGAAGCTGGCCGGGTTGGCAATCAAAGGACCAAAGTCGGTCATGGCTCCCACTCCCAGGAATATGAGGGACGGGAGGATAGACCATTCATCCAGCAAATAAAAATAATGTAATAATCCGCCCTCTTCCATGATGGCGGGGTAAAGATTCACCAGCAGCATACCAAAGGAGATCGGCACTAAAAGCAATGGCTCATATCCCTTTGCGATCGCAAGATAAAGAAAGACAAAGGCAACCAGAATCATGATAAAATTGCCCGGTTTCAAAAATGCAAATCCGGTCTGCGCTGCGAGGTTAGTTAACGTCTCTGCAACATAAGTCATAGGATTTCCTCCATTTTTTTCTTCTTGTCTTATCTCCTGCTAATTAATGGTAACCAGTACATCTCCGCCTTCTACCATATCTCCGGAAGAAACATTGACACTGGCAACCACGCCGCCCTCGCTGGCATAAATCTCATTTTCCATCTTCATGGCTTCAAGCACTACGACCACATCACCCTTGTTGATGGACTGGCCTTCGGAAACCTTGACGGAAAGGATCTTGCCGGGCATGGGGGCGCTCACCTTGATGGCTCCCTCACTGCCGCTGCTCTTTTTAGCCCCAGGCTTTTTAGCTGCAGGCGCCTTGCTGGCCACCGGTGCCGGAGCTGCCGCCGGAGCAGAACTTAAAGCCGCTCCCTCGCCCAGCTCTTCCACAGAAACTTCATACTCTACGCCATTTACGGTAATTCTATAATTTTTCATAAGATATCCTCCCTGCACAGACAGGCCTGGTCACCACATTTCCCCGCTTTCTTTTGAAGACCCTTCATAGAATTCCTTCATGAGGTCCCTTCAGAATGCTTCTCTTACATTTCCGGGGAAAGCCCGTCCTATGTTTCTTATCCTTTCATTTCCAAATCTTTTACTCAATTGCTTTCCGGCTGATCCGCCGGGTCAAAACCTGTCTGCCACTTCCGGCCATGGACCTTTTCCAATCCTTATATCATCCATCGGACCCTGGTCCTGCCGGCCGGCCTCCGGTCATGAATCCCGGGATTAGCGTCTCCTGGCCCTTCCGGCCTTTCTGCCGGGACTGGTCATGGACCCCCGGATTAGCGTCTCCTGGTCCTTCCGGCCTTTCTGCCGACTCGTCTTATGGACCGGACACGCAGCTGGTCAGCACTGACGGCTCCTCCTTCAGAAGCCACGATGGCTGCCATAATTACAGCAATCAGTGCACCTTCATCCACTTCTTCCTCATCACTGTCCTCACTGTCTCCATACAGTTCTTCCCTGCTAAGCTTAGGCCTCTGGGGAGCCACACGGCTGCTGTCCGCCTGGGCTGCTTCTTTTCTGGAGAACATTCTCCCCAGTCTTCTTCCCAGTCTTTTCAAGCGACGCTCCAACCCAGGTATATAGACGAACAGGGAGATAATCAGAGATATGAAAATCAAGACCAGAAAGACGGTCCCCATGCCCATCAATGTATTGAGCATCGCTGTCATCATATTACTACTCATGGTCTCACCTCTCTATTTATATGGCAGAATGCTTCTTTGCCACCTTCTGTTCCGTCTTGCCGTAAAGCATATCATAGGCGGCAATCAGACGCTTCCTTGTAGCGTCAGGCTCAATGATATCATCCACATAGCCTCTGCGGGCAGCGGCAAGGGCACTGCTCTGCAGGTCCTCATACTCTGCGGTCTTCTCGGCAAGGAAGGCTGCCTGGTCTTCCTGACCATCAAGGTCATCTCCATACATGATCCTGACTGCCTGGGCCGCATCCATCATACCGATCCTGGCATCCGGCCAGGCAAGAACAAAATCGGCGCCTATGGCCTTGGAATTCATCACAACCGCACCTGTACCATAGGCGGCACCGGCGATCAGATTGATTCTGGCCACAGTGCACTGGGCCAGGGTAGCCGTGAAGGCCGCCAGAGCCTCCGCCTGCCTTCTTTCCTCATGGACATTTGCCCTGAGGCCTTCCACGTTGGTCACCGTCAGAAGAGGGATGGAAAATGCATCACAGAATCTGATAAATCTTGTAGCCTTTCTCAGGCCTTTATAGGAAAGTCTGCTCTCTCCATCCACAGGCTGGTTGGCAACCACACCCACGGACTCACCGTCAAGGCAGATAAAGCCTGTCACCATATCAGGCGCAAAGTCTTTTTTCAGTTCCAGAAAAACTCTTTCATCTGAAATAGAAGAAAGCAGATATTTTGCATCGTATTCACAATCGTTCAGTTCGGGAATAATCCTGTTAAGGTCATCATCATAACCAGGAGCAGCATCTTCTTCCTGGTAATCGGAAGGCAGGAAATCCACCAGCTGCTTCACTGCCGCCAGAAGCTCCTCCTCAGAATCACAGACCAGGTCCACATTTTCTGTTTTTGCGGCCTGATAATCAGCAGAGGCTGTGTTTAATTTCTCCTCTGTATTCCCGGCAAAAGTATTGGGACTGTTGATAAAGAGACAACCATGGTCCCTCTCCATCAAGGTAAAATCAGCCAAAGAACTCATGACGGAGCTTCCACCGCCGCACATACCGAAAATCGCGGCAATCTGGGGAATCTTTCCTGAGGCCTGGGCCTGCTTATTAAATATGGTTCCAAAGGCGTGAAGCGCATCTGTCGCCTCCTGCAGCCTCAGCCCGGCGCAGTCTAAAAGGCCGATCACCGGAGCCCCGGTTTTCATAGCCAGGTCATAGAGAGACGCAATCTTTTTCGCATGCATTTCCCCCACTGATCCACCAAGAGCGGCAGCATCCTGGCTATAGACATAGACCATCCGGTCATTAAGAACACCGTAGCCGGTAATAACACCATCACCTTTAACCTTCTTGGCTCCCAGATTATAATCCGTGTTTCTGGCTGATACATAACCGGCCAGTTCCACAAAACTGTGGTCATCAAGAAGATAGTCAATCCTCTCTCTGGCACCCATTCTTGTATTACCCATCTTAATCCCTCCATATATTACATGAATTCGGCTATGGAAACACACCCTGCACATACTGCATAAAAGCTCTGGAGTATCCCCATAAACCATGGACTTGTTATCTCTTTTAAAACCGGGGAAAACTCCCCGCCATCTCATACCCGGCCCCGGCTTCTGCCGGCAGCTGCAGGCTGGGGTCCCGGCAACAGCCTGCCCCTTATTCCCAGGGTCCTATAATCCCTTAGAGTAATCGCATTAATCATATCAAAATTTCAAACCATAATCAATAATTTTCTGTTAGGTTTTTAACAGAAAATCGCTGGAACTTTCTGCTGTTTTTATGTCATTTTTGCCAACTTTACAGTTAACATTTTCCTGAAAATTACAAAAATCTCCCCGGGATATTTGTCTCACCGCAATTATAAAGGAAAAACACTGGTCAAACCTATGTTTTCTTTGTGGAATTAAACATAACCATTTGGCCCCTTATTTTTAAGAAATTCGTAAAAAAAATATCCTTTTAAAATATTTATCGTTAATTATTTAACTATATAATTCCTTCCTTTCCCCACAAAAAACTATTTCGATTCTCTGTCATAATATTTTCGTAATGAGGGAACTAATCCTTTCGAACAAAAGTATACCCTACTTAAGTCTTTATTTTTTATCATAATTGGGCTATAATAAGTAAAAGATCTCTTACTGTTTATAGACTGTAATTTTTGTTTTTAAACAGTAATATTATTTCAAAGAGGAGGGGTTACATGGAGAATCGCAAGATTACATTTCATTCCAGAACCTGCAATTTGAAGCTTGGCGTATACCCAGGCCATTTTGCTACCAGACATTCCCATGTCAATTATTTTATTGATCTTACTACCATCAAGGTCCGTCAGTCCAATGCTGAGGAAGCTGCCAATGCCCTGGTACAGCTTTACAAGCACAACACTATCGTTGATACTATCGTATGCCTTGACGGAACAGAAGTTATCGGTGCTTTCCTGGCAGAGAAGCTTACGGAGAAGGGCTTCTTTTCCCACAACCAGCACAAATCCATCTACATCGTTACCCCTGAGATCGACAGCGACGGACAGATGTTCTTCCGTAAGAACATCCAGCCCATGATCAAAGACCGTAATGTAATCATTCTTATGGCTTCTGTCACCGCCGGCATCACCATCAATCGGGGCTGGGAGTGCATCGAGTTCTACGGGGGCAAGCTGGCCGGCATCTCCTCCATATTCAGCGCAATCTCTGAGTATGGCCATATGCCCGTCAACAGCCTCTTTACCACCTCTGACATTCCCAACTACCATACCTACAAGAAGTCCGAGTGCCCCTATTGCAAGGATGGCCAGAGGATCGAGGCCCTGGTAAATGGCTACGGATATTCCGAACTCAAGTAAAGAAGAAAACTATATATAAATAGAGGCAACCCAGCTGTGGTCCGGGTTCTTCCTGTCCGGAAGACCAGATCCCTGCATGGATGCCTCTTTTTTTTCCATATTAACAGATATATTAATAGATTCTAAAAGGCCAGCCGGCCTTACAGGCTGTCAAAAGTTCCCAGAGATAACCATTTATGACCGGAGACTCCTTAGACGGTAACATCTATGGCCGAAACTCCTCAGACGGTAACATCTATGGCCGAAACTCCTCAGACGGTAACATCTATGATCGAAACTCTTTAAACGGTAACATCTTTGACCGAAACTCCTCAGACGGTAACATCTATGGCCGAGGACACCTCATTAATAGCCTCCTCAAGAAAGCCCTGCTTCCTCACCTCATCAATATCCGGCAACTCCTCCATGGAAGAAACCCCAAAACAACGCAGAAACTCCTCCGTCGTCCCAAAAACGATAGGATGACCAATGGTATCCAGCCTGCCCAGCTCCTTAATCAGACCATATTCCATAAGCTTATTAACGGCAAAATCACATTTTACCCCACGGATGGCTTCAATCTCCTGCCTGGTCACCGGCTGCTTATAGGCAATAATGGACAGGGTCTCCAGAAGAACATCCGTAAGAGACCGCTTCTTAGGCCTGGAAACCAACTTTCTGATATAGTCGTAAGTCTCAATCTTAGTACAAATCTGCCAGGAGCCTTCCAGCTCCTTCAAGGTAATCCCCCGCTTCCGGTCACCATACTCCGCCTGCATCTCCCGGAGCAGATCTTCCACCTGACCAGCCTCCAGCTCCAGCACCTCCGCCAGCCGGGCCAGCTCCACAGAATCACCCATGGTAAAAAGAACCGCCTCAATAATACCCTTGATCCTGTCCTTCTCTTCCACAGACAAGGAGACAGACATACCCTCCACATCAAAATACGCCTGGCCGGAAGCATCCTCCGACAACCTGTCAAGAACTAAACCCTCCGACAGGCCCTCTCCCTCTTTTACCACATCCACTTTCTTCTCTTCCATAAGCACTCACTTCCAACCAAATCTACTAAAAAAATTAAAACAACAATTCAAAACTTCCAGCAAAAATACCTGGTCCAAAACCACCGCAAGTCCCCAGCACAGGAAAATCCGCAGGTATAGCATGACTTTTTTTGAGACAGCCCTATAAGCTGCCGGATTATCACAAAAAAGGCTTTCAAAAGCCATAGCCGATACCCCTATTCCGGGCCGTCCAGATATATTTCGGCGAAATTCCCTTCCTGGCTCACCTGCAGCTCACCCATTTTCATAAGCTCGAGCACCGCAAGAAAAGTCACAATCACCTTCTCCCGGGAAGGCTGAATATCCAGAAGCGTCCGGAAATTAATCCTTTTAAAACCCCGGATCGTCTTCCTGATATCTTTCATCCGGTCCTCCACCCGGTACTTCTCCTTCTGGATTTTGCCAAAATGGCTGCGGACCGGGTCTTCCATGTCCTTTTTACGGCGGATTACCATCTGGAACACTTCATTTAGTTTGGTCAGGGACAGATCCCCGACAATCTCCTCAGGCACTACCGGCTCCTGGTACTGGCGGATCTCCCTGGGTACACTCTCTTCCCTGTAGAAAACCTTCTGGGCATCCACACTCAGATCCTTGAGTTCCATGGCCGCATATTTGAACATTTTATATTCCATAAGCCGCCTTACCAGCTCCTCTCTGGGATCCTCCTCTTCCTCCTTCTCTTCCTTGGGCAGAAGCATTTTGGATTTGATCTGGAGAAGAGTTGCCGCCATAACCAGAAACTCACTGAGGGAATCCATAGATTCCCCCTCTTCCATGCTATGAAGATATTCCATGTACTGGTCTGTGATTTCCACGATGGGAATGTCATAAATATTTACTTTATTCTTTTCTATTAAATGCAAAAGAAGATCCAGGGGACCTTCAAATGCATCTAGCTTTACATCTATTTTCATCTTTCCAACTCAGGAACCTGTCCTCCGTCAGAGGGCAGGTTATAATCTGAAGATTTATGTTCTGCTGTCAGGTATCCGTCTGACTACTTCCGGCCACTATTTGGTTTTGATCACAGAAGCGGAATGCCTGCTGTCTATTTTACGGGAAGCTTCATCCAGCATGGGGATGGGCACCGTCTTAGGTTCGGGAAGGATTTCTACCCGGTAAATGATTGCCCCCAGGGCAGGAACCGTGATATGGAATTTCCGTCTCCACCACTTATAGCCCTTCAGCTCTGCCTTTACGGGCTCGTCCGATCCGGCGAAATAACCATCAAACTCCTGCCTTTCCCCAGACAGGACTTCATGGAGAACCGCATTGTGGTCATAGCCAAATTCAAAATCATTGTACTGGTTCTCGCTGGCATTGATGACCACGATGAACCTGTCATCCCCGCAGGACCGCTCGTAGACATACACGGTCTTCTCTACTGCCTCAACCTCAATCCAGCGGAAACTATCCTGGTTATATTCCTGGCAGTAGAAGGCAGGCTCACTGAGATAAAGCTTGTGCAGTTTTTTCAGGAACTTACGAAAGGCATCATGCTTGGGATACTGGAGCAGCATCCAGTCACATTCCTTTCTCTCATCCCACTCCCGGAACTGGCCCAGCTCATTTCCCATAAAGTTCAGTTTTTTGCCCGGATGGGTGAACATATAGGTGTAGAGGGTTTTGGCCTGCTGGAACTTATAATCATAATCTCCCCACATTTTCTGCAGGATTGTAGCTTTACCATGGACCACCTCATCGTGGGAGAAGGGCAGCAGGTAATTCTCCTGGTAGAAATACATCATGGAAAAGGACAGGGCATGGTAATGGAAACGGCGGTCATTGGGATGGATCCTGAAAAAGTCCAGGGTATCATTCATCCAACCCATATCCCACTTATAGTCAAAACCGAGACCATCATATTCCACCGGCGCAGTCACCTTGGGAAAACTGGTGGAGTCCTCGGCAATCAGCATAGCTGTAGGAAACATCTTCTGCAGGCCGGAATTCATATTCTTTATGAAATCAAGAGCGCCTTCATTGATGCCCCGGGAGGAATCCCCGCCCCAGTATATGGCGTTGCTGATGGCGTCCATCCGGATTCCGTCAAAATGGAATCGATCCATCCAAAAGGCAGCGGAGGACTGGAGAAAGCTTCTGACCTCTCCCCTGTAATAGTTGAAATTACAGGTTCCCCATTCGCTGTAGCCCTTGGAAGGGTCAGCGTACTCATAAATGGCTGTGCCGTCGAACCGGCTCAGGGCGTAATTGTCAGTGATGAAATGGACCGGTACGAAATCCACGATCACACCAATTCCGTTCTTGTGAAGGGTATCCACCAGTTCCATCAGCTGGACGGCATTCCCATAGCGGGAGGTAGGACAGAAATAACCACTCTGCTGGTAGCCCCAGGACTGGTCT